>QHNB01000221.1 GCA_003217965.1 Verrucomicrobiota bacterium
CGCAGGCAAGAGATCATCTAGCGATTTCACGAAGGTTGGCGGCGGCCCGCGATGATCGAGTGTTACGCAGCCAGGCACCTCCCTCAGGTCCGCCCGATCTTTGGCGAGAGCATCCAGCAGGCTGGTGATCGCGGTTTCGCCTTCGCCAATCGCTGAATTTTGGCAAGCACCTGCACTTCGTTTACAAGGTCCAGTTAGCAAAATTTAACCAGGCCAGTTGTCCACGCGCGCGTGAGGCCGCGAAGGGCGCGGTTCGAGTGAACTCATTCCACGCGCGCGTGAGGCACCTTTCGCATTCCATCACTTGCCAGTAACGAGTGATTTCGCAGGATAGACACCGCCGCTCTGAATATCTTCTTCAACATACTTCTTGGCGATGCCTGCTTGGGCTTGGCTTTCCCCTTTCCTTCCACCGCTGCATCACCAGCCACGGCGGCCCCCACTTCCGCCAGTGCCCGGTAGCATCGGACGCTTCCGGCACTCTTTAAGCATCGTGCAAAAAATCAGACTACCTTTGTTGCGGCGACGAAATTTACGAAGGAGCTGAGTTCAAGGTTTCTTGAACTTGAGCTTGACCTCGTCCCACAGGGGTTTTGCGTCTTTGCCGTCGTAGCCAAGAGCGAAGATCGCAATTCCACCGAGGTTGGTTTGGTTGACTAGATCCAACTTTAATCCGAGGCTTTTTTGGTTCTCAAACCACACCTGGCGCCAGGTGTGGTTTTGTTTGTCAAAATAGGAGAACC
Organism: Verrucomicrobiota bacterium; assembly: GCA_003217965.1. Taxonomy (GTDB): domain Bacteria; phylum Verrucomicrobiota; class Verrucomicrobiia; order Chthoniobacterales; family UBA10450; genus AV69. The sequence continues at coordinate 744 of QHNB01000221.1, forward strand.
AGACACTTTTCGACTCGTCGTCGAAGTTGATTGAGGAATTATTCTTCTGAGCAGTTTCAACGCTTCGGGCATAGGACGAAACTTGCGGGCCTTGGGGAGAAGAGATTACAACTGACCCTTTTTCATCTTTTTTGGTGGGCCATTCGTAACCATAAAAGGGGACGCCCAAAAGTAGTTTTTGGGGAGGAACCTTAGAGAGGTAATCACTGACGCTGGTAGTGACGTCATAATTGTAACGCTCTTTGCCAGTGAGCGGAGCGACAGGGCCTGCTATTTGGGAGGCGAGAGAATAAAAATCATACCCCATGATGATAACGTGGTCCAGAATTTCGCCGAGAGACTTCATATCGAATATGCGCGGTTTTTTGACAGAATCGGCAGAGGCGTCAAAGCTGACAGTGGAACCGACGATTTCTCTGTGCACAGAGTCAGTAAGTTTTTGGGTAAAGGTGGTAAAGCTCTTCTTGAGGTTGTCGTGGGGTCGGCCAACATATTCCAGATCGATGTTTAAGGCGGTGAAACCTCCCTGCTTCATTAACTTAATTGTGTTGTTAATGATTGCTTGCTGACGAGCGGGATTATTAATGTTCCTAGCGATAGAGTTTGCGGATAGGTTGAGAATGGTCACCCCCCACCGGGCGCCATTTTGCAACACTTTCTCCTTAAGTAGTTTGGCGTTATTTGATTTTAGGCCGGATATGCCGCGGCCGTTTTTCTGGAAAGTGCCGTCACGGTTTAGGTCCAGCGCGAAGTAGTAGACGGTGGATAGATTAGTGAGGTCGACCTCGTTCACCTTGCTTAAATTCCAGTAGGGGTAAAAGCCGGCGACTTCCTTTGCGGCCGGGGTGGAAGTAGAAAGCAATTGCCTCTCACCACGAATCGGTGTTGGTGTGGGCGTTGCGCTTGGTGTCACAGAGACTGTCGGCACTGGCGTGGATGTTGGCTGTGGTGCGGGCGTTGTCGAAGGCGTTGGAAGCGCAGCATTGGTACGAGGTTGCGGTGGCGTGGCAAGATGGGTATTGGCGCGATCTCGGCACTGCCCAACAAAGAAACCTACAATTGCCAGCGCGATTCCTATTCCTGCCAGCATCTGGGTTTCGCGACGTTGACGGCGACTGCTCCTTAGATCAAATTCACTTCGCAACAACGTTAGTCGTTCCGACGCGGCTGCGAGTTCATGCGGAGGAAGCGTCGGATCAACCTGGACTTCGAGAAAATAGTTCTGATATTCCCACAATTTCTGCGGTGAAAAGCCAGCAAGCTTATCTGGCTTGGTCTCGTCAACCTTTATCCAAAATAGATCCCGATCTACTGCCACAGGAGCGCCATTTCAGCCGAGAAGGATCTAAATTACGACTCTTTCCACGCGTACGCGCACGTGAGGGAGCGCAGACCTACTAACCGACTTGCGGGTCCCATCCCCCGCGCGCGAGGAAACAGCCCTCCGGAGGAGCATGGATGAACTGGCAACCGTGAATCTCATGAAGCTGCTCGTTGGCAGACAACATGGAACACTGAAATCGGCAAATTTATTGTGACTCAGTCACCTTTTGGGCTGATTTCCGGCCCTTTTTACCTAGGAAAAGAGGCGGGGGCGGGAATCGAACCCGCGAATAGCGGTTTTGCAGACCGCGACCTTACCACTTGGCTACCCCGCCGTCGCCCTGCGGAGCGAAACTATCGGGTGGCTGACTGCCGTGTCAATTTGACCAGAGGCAGCACAGTCCATTTCGCGTCTTCGATTTTTGCCACATCTGCGTAAACTGAAGCCACGGTCACGACAAAATCATCCGAACTCTTCGCCCACGCGCGCCGACGCATTCCCGGCGGCGTGAACTCCCCTGTGCGCGCATTTCGCCGCGTTGGTGGGGAGCCATTCTTTGTCGATCGGGCCAAAGGTGCACACATCTGGGACGTGGATGGGCGGGAATTGATCGATTACGTGGGCACATGGGGTCCAGCAATTCTCGGCCACGCGCCTCAAGTCGTAACCAACGCCATCGCCGACGCAGCCCGCAATGGAGTAAGCTTTGGAATTCCCAATCCACTGGAAGTGGAAATGGCCGAGCTGATTTGCGCCTGGATGCCGGCGATTAAGAAAGTGCGCATGGTCAATAGTGGGACCGAAGCGACAATGGCGTGTGTCCGCCTTGCCCGTGGCTTCACCAAACGCGACAAGATCATCAAGTTTGCAGGTTGCTATCACGGACATGTCGATTCTCTCCTTGTCAAAGCTGGAAGCGGATTGCTCACGCATGGCCACCCGGACAGTGCGGGCGTACCGAAAGCATTTGCCGCGGAAACAATCGTGCTTCCTTTCAATGACATCGAAGCCGTCCGGGCAGCTTTCCGGAAAAATCGGCGTGCCATTGCCGCAATCATTGTCGAGCCCATCCCGGCGAATGCCGGACTATTTTTCCCGCGAGAAGGTTTTCTTGAACAGCTACGGGAGGAGTGTACTCGAAATGGAGCACTCTTAATTTTCGACGAGGTCATGACTGGCTTTCGCGTCAGTCCCGGCGGCGTCCAAGGTCTTTCCGGTGTGCGTCCCGACTTGACCGCGCTCGGTAAAGTGATCGGCGGCGGATTACCGGTTGGAGCGTTTGGAGGGCGCGCCGAGGTTATGGATAAGCTGTCGCCCGAAGGTCCGGTTTATCAGGCCGGGACGCTTTCGGGCAATCCGCTCGCGCTCGCGGCCGGGTTGGCGCAATTGCGTGAGCTCGAACGAATTAATGGTTGGGAGTTGCTCGAAGCGATTGGCAAAGAATTCGAGCGCGCGATCGTTGAAAGCGTCTCGAAGGCCAACCTGACGTTTCATCGCGTCGGCTCCATGTTTTGTTTATTTTTTTCGTCGGGACCGATCTTCGATTTGGATACCGCCCGGCGTAGCGATACCGCGCGTTACGCGAAATTCTTTCACACTTGCCTAAGGCGCGGCATCTATTTCCCGCCATCGCAGTTCGAAACGGCGTTCCTTTCGGTTCGACATCAGACCGAGGATATCGATGCAACCGCGCGCATTGTGAACGAAGCTCTTGCCTAGGTGGCGCGCCTGTGAGCTGACGGTTTATCTTTGCGTCAGTGCGGCGGTTAGTCTAGGGAACAGCCGCTGTGAGCGCCTCTCCCGCGGAGCCAATCCGCGCCGTCGCAAAATTCTTCTTCAAAGACGACCGGAAATTCTTTGTTAAAGGCATCACTTACGGACCGTTCAAACCGGATGCGGGTGGCAATTACCTCGGTCCTCCCGAACGAGCTGCCGCTGATCTCGCAAATATTCGGGATCTCGGCTTCAACGTGGTGCGCGTTTACCATTCGCCGCCGCTCTGGTTCCTCGATGCTTGCAGCGCCGCTGGTTTGCGCGTGCTCGTCACATTGCCATGGGCAAAGCATATCGAATTTTTGCGAGATAAACGCGCGCGCAGAGAAATCACTCGTTCCGTAACTAGCGCGATCAAATCGCACCATAATCATCCAGCAATTTTTGCTTACCTCGTCGGCAATGAAATCGCGCCGCAAATGGTTCGCTGGCTTGGCGTCCGTCGTGTCACGGAATTCATTGAGCATCTCGTTGCCTTGGGACGCGGAATATCTCCAAACACTCTGTTTTCTTATGCAACTTACCCGCCCACAGAATTTCTCCTGCCCCAGAATGTGGATTTTTATTGTTTCAATGTTTACCTGCACCAGCAGCCGGATTTTGAGCGTTACCTAAGACGTCTTCAAAACTTAACCGAAGAGCGCCCGCTCATTCTCGGCGAATTCGGTTTGGACACGCTTCGACATTCCGAGAGCGAACAAGCAGACATGCTGAGCTGGCATATTGACAGTGTGGTGAAATGCGGACTGGCCGGCACGGTCCTCTTTGCCTGGACTGACGAATGGTACACCGGTGATCACGAGATCACGGATTGGGCCTTTGGGCTGGTCACGCGTGATCGTCGGCCGAAAAAAGCTTTCTTCGCTTTGCGCGAGAAACTTGGTGAGAAGAGTTCGGAACTACTGCGTCGTCAGCTCCCACACTCACCGACCGTCTCGATCATTGTTTGCTCTTATAACGGCGCGGCTACTCTTCGGGCGTGTCTCGAGTCGCTTAGCCTACTCAATTATCCATCGTACGAGATCGTACTGGTCGATGACGGCTCGATCGATAAGACGGCCCAAATCGCAGCGGAATTCGCATCGGTGCGATATATCCACCAGCCGAATCGCGGACTCAGCGTTGCACGCAACACCGGAGCGGCGGCCGCGCACGGGGAGGTATTTGTCTATACCGATGCCGACTGCATGGTCGATATCGATTGGCTCTCCCACTTGATCGGAACACTCACCTCCGGCGATTATGCCGGCGTGGGCGGGCCGAACGTGCCTCCCCCGGCGCGGAATTGGGTCCAAGCATGTGTGGCCGCCGCGCCCGGCGGACCGAGCCACGTGCTCTTAACCGACACCATCGCGGAACATATCCCAGGGTGTAACATGGCTTTTTGGCGCTGGGCTTTTGAAAATGTCGGCGGTTTCGATCCGGAATATCACAAAGCCGGAGACGATGTAGATTTTTGCTGGCGTTTGCAACAGGCCGGAGGCGTAATCGCCTTTAGCCCGGCCGCGATCGTGTGGCATCATCGGCGATTCACTCTCCGAGCCTTCCATCAGCAACAAAAAGGATATGGTGAAGCCGAATCCCTCCTGCGGTTTAAACACCTGATTTTTTTTGGCCCTACCGGCGCCGCCAAGTGGCGTGGACAAATCTACGGCACCCCGCGTTTCAGTTGGTTCATCAATCGGCCCGTGATCTATCACGGCATTTTCGCCGATGGCTTCTTCCAATCGATTTATCCAACGCCTCAATCGGACATCGCAGCTTATCTCAGCAGTATCGAATGGTTCGCCTTGACTCTTTTCCTATTTGGCTTGGGCATTTTCCTCCCGGTGCTGCGTATTGTGCCCTACCTCATGTTTGGCGGCACGCTTTGCGTTGCCCTTTCCTATATGGTTCGTGCCCGCATCGAGCCGCGGTTCGACACCGTTCCGTCGCGATTGCTTGTAATGTTTCTCGCTTTCACTCAGCCGCTTGTTCGCGGCTGGTCTCGTTATTTTACCTGGTTGCAATTCAAACGCACTCCCGGCGCAGTAATCGCGAGCCACGAGCAGCTGCCGGCTGAGACCGGATTCAGGGCTAACGGCGGGCGCCGAATTTATTGGAGCGACAGTGGCAAAGACCGTCATGCTTTGCTCCGCGAAATTCTTGCACTGCTTAATGCCGAGAACTGGCGCTACTCAGTCGATACTGGCTGGCAGGAATGGGATCTCCTGATCTACGGAAATTTCTGGTGGAGTATTGTCTTGCAAACCGTCACCGAATATCACGGCGGTGAGAAATGTCTGACCCGCGTCCGACTGCGTTATCGCTATGTCACGACCACGGTCATCGTGAATCTCATTGTGGTTAGTCTGCTTGTTTATCATTTCCTCAATACAGGACACGTCTATCTGCCTTTCGCCGTTCCCTATGGAGCCTTTGTCGCGTTCCTCGCCTTTCGCGCACAACGGTTAAGATCGCGCGTGGCCGAATTGGTCGATCTCGCGGCCAACCACCTCGACATGCGGCGCCTTTTTCGAGCTCATTCGGCCAAACCCCGCTCCGCCACTTCTGTTCCGCAAAAGTGAAGTTTCGGTTTTGGATCGCATTAATCGCGGAGCTGGCCCTTTTTGCTTCCCTCAATCTCTTTGATGATTGGACGCTGCAATTGATGCCGCTCAAGTTTGTCGCAGCGGCTATTGCCTGCGGTCTCGCTTATCTTCTGGCGACTGCCGAATTTGAGGCCAACGCAAAGAATTCGATCGCTCTATTTTGGGTGACAACAATCTCGCTGCGTCTGCTCGCTTTACCCCTCGAACCCGCCAATGAAATTTGGCGTTATCAAGCGGATGGCGCGATGCAGCGTGCCGGGCTAAATCCGTACAAAACTTCGCCCGCCGATGCGGGCGATGCTTTAAAGATGGGCGATATTGCTCGCGTGCCCCGGCGCGATGAACCGGCTGCTTACGCGCCGGGCGCGGAAATTCTTTTTCGCGCAGTTCCCATGTCGGAAAGTGCTCTACTCTACAAAGTTATTTTTGCCACTGCCGACCTGCTCGCAGTCACGGTGTTACTGAGCTTGGTCGATCTTCGCACGGCAGCCTGGTTCGCCTGGAATCCGCTGGTTGCATACAGCTTTGCCGGTGCAGGACATTTCGACAGCATTATTTTGCTTGCGATCGTAGTACTGCTCGCTGCGCTGAAGTGGTTTGAGAAAAGCGAAAACACTAAGTCGCGCTGGAGCCATGCGATCGGCGCGGCAGTTGCCCTCGGTCTTGCGATTTCATTCCGGCCCATCCTGATTGTTCTGCTGCTGCCGACGGCTCTGGCTCTTCGGGGCTATGCCATGACGCCGTTGCTTGGAATTCTCATCCCGTTCATTGCTGGTCTCGCCATGGGGATTCCGAGTTTCGCCCAGTGGAATTTGTTCGGCGACTACGCTCAGGTAAGTCGGCTGAACGATTTGTCCTGGTGGATTTTGGAAGACACGTTTTGGCCAAATTTGCATCAGCAACATTATCGTTACGACGTCGTGATCATTGTCGTCTCGACAATTATCGCATTTGTATTCGTGCGAAATTGGAGGCGTGGAATGCTCTGGTCACTCGGTGCCGCAATCATTCTTGCGCCAGTCCTGCATGCCTGGTACGTGACTTGGATCCTGCCTCTCGCGACCTGGCGACGGGCCTTTGGCTGGCATCTGCTCAGCGTCACGATTTTCGCTTATTACCTGTTTTTCAATCAACGAGGACTCTTTGCCATGGAATTGCCATGGCACGCGGATCCTTGGCTGCGCGGAATGATTATCTTGCCGGTCGTGTTCGCCGTGGTGATGCTGGCACGGCAAAGGTTATTGCGAAAACAATCAGGCTAGGGCAACAGTTCGCGCGTTGCGCTTTCAAAATCCGCCGGAAGGTCCGCCACAAGCCGCATGCGCGCTTTGGTCTGCGGGTGATCGAACGCGAGTTTCCACGCGTGCAACATGGGACGCGGAAATTTTCCGGCGCGCGCGCCGGCGTACTCCCTATCTCCCAAAACTGGATGACCGAGATGTTGAAGATGGACCCGAATTTGGTGCGTGCGACCACTGTACAAACGGCACTCGAGTAGCGTCGCAGTCACTCCGCTGCGTACCACCTTAAAATCTGTGCGGGCTTCACGCCCGCCCTCCCGCGCGATCGCCATCCTCTTTCGGTGAACACGATGTCTCGCAATCGCGGCGTCGATGGTCCCGGAATGCCTCCGCAATTTTCCAGCGACGAGCGCGAGATAAATCTTCTCAACCGTGCGGTCGGCGAATTGACGGGAAAGATCGAGATGCGCAGCATCGTTCTTCGCGACGACCAGGCAACCACTTGTTCCTTTGTCGAGACGATGAACGATTCCGGGCCGTTGCTTTCCGCCGATGCCGGAGAGATTTTTGCAATGACCAAGGAGCGCGTTTACGAGAGTTCCGCTGTTTCGGCCGGCGCCGGGGTGCACCGACATTCCAGCTGGCTTATTGATCACAATCAAATCGTTATCCTCGAAGAGGACAGACAGGGCGATCGCTTCAGCTTGGAGGTCGAGTGATTCCGCGGGAGGCTCAATCAGAACGACGCGGTCGCCCAGACGAACGGTATCGCTCGGGCGCGGTACGGTTTCGTTTAGTTTAACCAGGCCATTACGAATGAAGCTTTGGATTCGGGCCCGTGAAAACTCCGGCGCGTGTCGCACCAGAACGCGGTCCAGCCGTAACCCGTCGTCACTTGAGGTGACGGTGAATTTGCGAGTTTTCCCGCTGTGCGCCAGCGTCATTGCCTTGGATCGGGCCGATGTTCTTTTGATGCAAACGCGCCATCAAAATCGTGGTCACCGTTTACAGGTGGGAGGCGAGTGTTAGATTTTCGCTTTCATACCATGGAGCAAAACCCGCCCTTCCCCTCGCCGGAAGAATTAAAATCTAAACTGTCCGAGTTCATGAAGTCGAACTTCGGCGATCGGGTTGCGTTTACGACCATGATGCAACCGGAAACAGCCGAAGCCGGCGGCGAAGAAAAACCGCCAAGCGAAGAAAGCGATGATTTCGATTTCCGATTCCTCCCGCGCGATATCAAGGCCCATCTCGATCGTTTTGTCATTAAGCAGGACGAGGCCAAAAAGGTGCTCTCGATCGCGGTTTGCGATCATTACAACCACGTGCAGTACGTGCGCCGGCTCGAAAAACAGGATCGGGCTCGCGCGGAAGAGACGGAGTATGCCAAGCAGAACGTTATCCTCGTTGGCCCAACCGGCGTCGGCAAAACCTACCTCATCAAACATATCGCCGATTTCATCAGGGTGCCCTTCGTCAAGGCGGATGCGACCAAATTCAGCGAGACCGGTTACGTTGGCGGTGATGTGGAGGATCTTGTCCGCGAATTAGTCCACAAAGCTGATGGGGATGTGAAGCGGGCGCAGTTCGGGATCATCTACATCGACGAAATCGATAAGATTTCGTCCGCTGGCAACATGATCGGGCGTGATGTGAGCGGCCGGGGCGTGCAGACGACCTTGTTGAAGTTGATGGAGGAAACGGAGGTGCCGTTGCGCAGCGCGATGGATTTGCAGGGTCAAATCCAAGCGGCGCTGGAATTTCAAAGGCGTGGCAAATCGAGCCGGCAAACCATTAGTACCCGGGACATTTTGTTTGTTGTCAGTGGCGCTTTCGAACGATTGAAAGGCCAGGTTTCGCAGCGAATCGCGCGTGGTCAGATCGGATTCAGCGCAGAGCCGATTCGCGTCATGGACAACGAGCTCTTTCAGCACGTTACGACTGAGGACTTCATCGAGTTCGGCTTCGAACCGGAATTTATCGGGCGTTTACCGATCCGCGTCGTCTGTGAAGAGTTGTCTGCGAATGATCTATTCAGCATCATGAAGTACTCCGAAGGGAGTTTGCTTCGCCAGTATGAACGCGCATTTCGTGCCTATGGCATTGAAATCAGCTTTGAAGATGAAGCGCTGCACTTGATGGCCGAGGCGGGCGCCAAAGAAAAAACCGGTGCCCGCGGATTGCTCACGGTATGGGAAAAATTGTTCCGCGATTTTAAGTTTTACCTCGCCGGATCAGGTCTCAGTCAGTTGAGGGTCACGGCCGAGCTGGTGCGTGAACCGAGACTTGTCCTCGATCGTTTGCTTGCAGAGGGGCATAAACACGAGGCAGTCGCCCTGGATCATCAGATTGACATATTCACAGAATCGTTTCGCAAACAGCACGATGTCGAGATCGTATTTGAGCAGGCCGCCCGCCAACGATTGGTCGAACGGGCCCAAGCCGAAAAAATGTCGATGATCGATCTGTGTGCCCATCTTTTTCGCGACTTTCAATTCGGTTTAAGTCTCGTCCGCAAAAATTCTGGTCAGAACAGGTTTTTCCTGCCTGTTTCTGCGATCGACTCACCCGATAAATTTTTGAGCGATTTGGTTGTCCAATCGTATTATCCTGCGCACGTAGAGAGCCAACCTGGATGAGAAGCTCATTCGTTCTCACCTTCGTCATCGGGATTGTGATCGCGATTATCGTTGCGGTCCTGCACGCGAGCGGAATCTTGCTGGCGCCGGAGACTTGGATCGCGAACTTGGTCGCGCCATTAGCGCCAGAGCGCGTCCTCCCGGCGGCATGGCAATACGCGTTTATCTTCCTACTCGCTCTTGCCGTGACTTGGTTCACGATGGAAAACACGCGGCGCAATCGCATCGGATGGATCGTGATCGCAATTAGCGCCGAACTGCTGGCATTGATGTGGATATGCGCGCTTTACCACGTGTCCTTTCAACCTTTATCTTGCATTCTCGCGGCCGGTTTGAGTTATGCCGGAGCGATGACTTATGTGGCGCTTTTCGCCCCACGACGCCTTGGCGGACTTGTTGCGGCTTTTCAGGGGAGGCTTTCGGATAATCAACTTTCGCGACTCCGCTCGGGTGAGATTGAATTCGAAGCAGTTGCGCAGAATTTCGAGGCCAGTGTGCTCGTATGCGATATTGCCAATAAATATGACCTTGCTGATACCTCAGAGCCGGGATCGATCGCGCAGACAAGCGAGACTTTTAATCGGCGTGCAAGCGAGATTTTGCTGAATGCCGGGGCATATTTGCAGGCAGCCGACGGCGAGGGAGTGGTGGCAATATTTGGATTTCCCGGCGGCGCTGCGGATCACGCGGAAAAGACGCTGCGGGCCGCGTTCGATTTGAAGCAGCTTTTCGCTGCTCCCCTGCAAAGCAGCAATGGCGAAAATCCGGTGAATGTCGGCGCCCACATTGGCATTAGCTCCGGCCCCCTCATTGCCGGACCAACGACAGAGAATCGCGATATTTTTGTAATGGGAGAGCCGATTGAACTCGCACGCCGGTTTTGCGTGGCCAATCGATTCTACGGCTCGCGCATTCTCATCGGCCCGCGCACGTTTGAGCTGGCCAACAACGCTTTCGTCGCCCGCCCGATCGATTTTCTGACCGGTGTGAGCGCGCAGGAGCGTCACGAAATTTACGAACCGCTGGCCGTGGCGGCCGATGCCCCCGGCGATTTGGTGGCGCGGCGTGATTCCTTTTGGAACGGTGTTGTTTTGTACCGCGAGAAACGCTGGGCCGAAGCTTATAACGAATTTCAGAAAGCGCGGGGGGCACCCGACGAAGAAGATGCACCGCTCAACTTGTACTTGCGCCGTCTGGAGCCGCTTGCCTTGCATCTGATGGAATCGCCGCGCGAAGAGCGATTTTGAGAAAAATCGACTATCCGCCGGCCCTGCGGGAGTTAATCGCACAATTGCGCCAAATGCCGGGCGTAGGACCGCGCTCGGCCGAACGAATCGCACTCTGGATGGTTCAAGCGCGCCACGATCAGCCGGAGCAAATTTCGAAGGCCATCGCAAATACCCGACAAGCCATTCATCCGTGCAAACTCTGCGGTTTTTTTGCAGAAGAAGAGCTTTGCGAGATTTGCCGCGATACCTCTCGCCCGCGCGATGTTCTCTGCGTCGTCGAACAAGCCACTGACATTTTGCCCTTAGAGAGAACAAGCGCGTTTCGTGGGCGTTATCACGCACTCGGCGGTCGCATTTCGCCTCTCGATCACGTCGCGCCGGAGGATTTGCGGATCAGAGAGCTGCTAGATAGGGTCGAGACGGAAAAGTTCGCCGAAATTATTTTTGCGCTTGCGGCCGATGTCGAAGGGGAAGCGACGACAAATTATTTAGTCGATCTATTGAAAGATAAGCCACCGACGCTGACCCGCATCGCGCACGGCTTGCCGGCGGGAGGAGGTCTTGAATCAGCCGACGAACTCACGCTTTACCAAGCTTTGACCGGTCGTACAAAATTGTGACGACAGCCAATCGTGCCTGGTCGATCAGAGAAACGGTACCTATAAGGTTACGACGGCAGCGTTTTTGCTTTTGGATTTGAGGCAAATACCGTTTAACGATGCCCTGCGCCAAAATTGATCCCACATTGCACCAGGCGCAGAAACCGCCTTGGATCAAAGTCCGGTTGCCATCGAATCCGGTTTTCTTTTCGACCAAAGCGCTCATTGCCGATTTACGGCTGCATACGGTTTGTGAGAGCGCGCAGTGCCCGAATCGCTGGGAATGCTGGAGTCAGGGAACGGCGACCATGATGATTGCCGGCGAACGATGTACCCGCGCATGTGGATTTTGCGCAGTGACTACGGCGAAACCATTTGCCCTCGAAGAGGACGAGCCGCAACGCGTGGCCGAGGCGGTGAAGCGGCTCGGTCTTAAACATGTCGTCATCACTGCGGTCGCGCGCGACGATCTAAAGGATGGAGGCGCGAATCATTTTGCGCGCACGATCGCGGCCATTCGGGAAATGGACCCTTCGGTCATCATTGAAGTACTGGTCCCGGATTTTCACGCCCAAGATTGGTGTATCCAAATTGTTCTGGATGCGGCGCCTGACATTTTCAATCACAACATGGAAACGATTGAGCGGCTAACGCCGCTGGTGCGTTCGCGCGCGAAGTACCGGACGTCACTGCTGGTTTTGAAACGGGCGAAGGAATTGTCGCCGAAAATCGTGACGAAGAGTGGCGTGATGCTTGGATTAGGCGAGCGCGAGCCAGAGCTTTTTCAAACAATGGACGATTTGCGCGACGTGGACTGTGAGGTGCTCACACTTGGCCAGTACCTGCGTCCGACGCCGCAGCACCTACCCGTCGTCGAATACATCGAGCCGGATCGGTTTGCTAACTATGGCGATATCGCGCGAGCCAAGGGATTTCTGCACGTTGCTTCTGGCCCTCTGGTGCGCAGTTCCTATCACGCGGCCGATTTTAATCCGGTTGTTCGGCGGTAATGGACGGCATTGGGGACCGTTCGAGAGTCGCCGCGGTCATTCCCGCCTACCAAGAAGAAAAACACGTCGCCCAAGTCGCCTGTCGTGTTCGGGCTCAACTGGAACACGTGCTCGTCGTTGATGATGGCTCGACTGATGCAACGGCAGAGAGAGCGCGGCATGCGGGAGTGGACGTCATCGTGCATCCGCAAAATCGCGGGAAAGGCGAATCGATCAAAACCGGACTACGCTACTGGCTGGACCGCGACATCGATTACGTCGTGTTGCTCGACGCTGATGGTCAACATTTGCCCGAGGAAATCATGCGGTTCATCGAGGCGGCCGAGCAGAACAATGCGAAGATTTTCGTCGGCACCCGCATGAATGACGTTACTTCGATGCCATGGGTACGCCGCCTTGTGAATCGCTATATGAGCGACAAAATTAGCCGGGCGTGTGGTCAGCGGATTCCCGATACCCAATGCGGGTTCCGCATGTTGCATCGAGACGTCATTCCTGAATTATTAGGCGGGACAAATCGCTTCGATTACGAAACCGAAATGCTGATTATTGCCAGCCGCAGCGGTTATCGAATCGCTGCCGTCCCAATCACCACCGTTTACTCGGACGAAGTAAGCAGCATTCATCCGGTGCGTGATACAATTCGGTTTTTCAAGTTGATGCGCCGGTACGGGAGCGCAAAAACGGCCTAAAGAAGTCCCCGTCGCTGAAAATCACCGAGATTGTTTCCGGCCGAGCGTTCGATCATTTCGATCGTAAATTTGAGCAAGCAGACTTCCCAGGCCTCATCCACACCCTGAATAATGGCGCCACGCGGATCAGCTCCGCTTTCGACTCTGCGTCGGGTCCGTTCGATGACGGATTGTAACGACGCGCTTACCGTTTCTTCGGCAACGGCAGACTTGCGGAACTGAAAACCATAGCGAAGCACCGCGATCTGCCGCGCGCGCTCGCGCAATCGTTCGACATATTGCTGTGCCTTCTCGCCAAATCCTTCCAGCAATAGTCGCGAGAAATATTCCGGGCTGAGTATTTGCGGGCGCTCGGCATCGATACGACCAGTGCGGACGCGCACCTGATCGACGCGATCCATCAATTCCGAGATCAAATGAAACTCGAAACTGGTTGTGCCAAAGGTCGCGATTTGCCGTTCCGGCGCGAGAATTACCTGGGTATTCTCCAGCGCGTATTCAATATCGTCCTGCTTCAAGATACTGGGGGCGAAGATACTACGGCAGGGTCAAGATGCAATCCGGGCGGGACGTTTTCATCTCGAGAAGGGAGAAAGACTAGCTTTTAAATCAAAACGACGTCACACTAAAACGCGCGGTCCTTCGGACCGAGCCGGACTGGCGTTGTCTTCGCGGCTCAGCTCAAATGCTTGGTTCGATCCGAGCCGGCTCCGGAAGGACGGCGGAGGGGGCGCGTCCATTTCTTCTCCATCGCAACACCGCTTCGGTAGAGACAATTACGAGGGCGATCCAAATGAGAAGAAAAGTGATCAAGTGCTCGCGCGTGAATGGTTCACGATAAGCGAAGACGCCGAGGAAAAAACTGCCGGTAGGTGCAAGGTACTGGAGGAAGCCGATCGTGACCAATCGTAGATTGCGGGCGGCGTAGCCGAACCAAACCAGCGGCATAGCCGTGACCACACCAGTGGCGACGAGCAAAAGCGAGAGCGACAGATGCGGTGGACCAAAGGCTATTTTTCCGCGTTGAGCGAGCCAGAAGAGGTAGCCGACGGCGATTGGGAACAGAAAGATGCTTTCAATGAACACGCCTGAAACGGCTCGGGTGGCGGATTGCTTTCGCAGCAAACCATACACTCCGAATGTCAGACAGAGCGCGACGGCCACCCACGGGAAGCGACCGTAGCCAAATGTGAGAAATAGCACCCCGGCGGAAGCAATTAGAATAGAGGCGAGCTGCCAGGGAGAAAGGCGCTCACGCAAGACTAGTGCACCGAGCAGCACGTTCAAAATCGGCGTCATGAAATAGCCGAGACTAGTTTCCAAAACGCGGCCGACAATGACCGCCCAGATAAACAACCCCCAAGTCACTCCCATAATAACACCGCTGCTAAGGTAGAAAAGGGAGGCGCGGCGCGAGCGAAGATTTCGCAGCACCTCGGGCCAGCGTCCCTGCCAGCTAAGCAGCATTCCGAGAAAGAGCACGGTCCAAATGAAGCGGTGCGCGAGGATTTCGAGCGAGGGCACGGTTTTGAGCAGCTTCCAATAGGCTGGCGCCAGACCCCACGCGACGAATGCGGCTATGCCGGCGACAAGCGCATTGCGCTGAATGCGCGACGAATCCTGCGGTTGATGCATGCCCGCTCCTATTTCATCTGTCGTCTTCCCACGCAAACGCGCACATTCACTTGCGCAGTTCCGGCACTGCGATAACGAATGCAGGGTTGAATCCGAAGACGTTTTTCGCCGAACTGAAGCGCCGCAAGGTCTATCGCGTTGCTGCTGCCTACGCGGTAGCGAGCTGGTTGTTGATCCAAATCGCGACCCAGGTGTTTCCGTTCTTCGAAATTCCCAATTGGGCGGTACGGCTGGTCGTTGTCGTGCTTTCTCTTGGATTTCCCATTGCGGTCATTCTGGCGTGGATTTTCGACATTACTCCGCAAGGCATTCGAAGGACCGATGAGATCAATGCGGAAGACAACGGAATATCGGTGCGCGAGACACAGATCCCACAAAAAAGTATCGCTGTTTTGCCCTTCGAAAATTTAAGTGACGATAAGGAAAACGAGTATTTCGCAGCCGGTGTGCACGATGACGTTCTTTCGAGCCTGGCCAAGGTTGCCGATTTAAAGGTTATTAGCCGCACTTCCGTCCAGCAGTTCAAGAGCGGTTCCCGGAATGTTCGTGAAATCGGGGCGGCACTAGGTGTGGCACATATTTTGGAAGGAACGGCCCGGCGCGTGGGCAATCGCGTTCGAGTCAATGCCCAACTCATCGACGCACGGACCGACGCGCATCTCTGGTCGGAAACATTCGATCGTGAAATCACCGATCTTTTTGCTTTGCAAAGCGAATTGGCGGAACGGATCACGCAATCCCTGCGCGCGAATTTGTCGCCACGGGAAAAGACGAGCATGCAAGCTCACCCGACGCGCGATATCGCTGCCTATGAACTTTATCTGCGCTCCCGCGGTTTGTTTCACTGGGCCGGCAGCGGTTATTCCCATGACAAAGGGGCGGAAGCGCTCCGCTTAATCAACGAAGCAGTCGCGCGCGATCCGCAATTTGCGCTCGCTTACGCCTTAGCTTCTCGGCTTCACTCCGAACTGTTCTGGTTTGGATACGATAAAACTCAGGCGCGGCTGCAACAGGCGAAAACTGCGGCCGAGACGGCACTAAGACTTCAACCAGATCTGGGCGAAGCACATTTGGCGAACGCCTTCTATTACTACTACGGATTCCGGCGCTACGATCTGGCACGGGCTCATGTCGCGGCCGCAGTTCGGGCCATTCCTAATAGCGCCGACGTCCTCGTTGCAGCGGGTGCCATTGCTCGTCGAGAGGGGGAGTGGAGCGAAGCGGTCAGCAATTTCGAACGCGCG
>QHNB01000053.1 GCA_003217965.1 Verrucomicrobiota bacterium
CTTTTCTCGTGGCTTTTCTCGCGTGGTTGATCGGTGAATTGAATCAGTGGACCTACTTTCGTGATGCGCTCGAGCTTTCGGTGCCCGTCATCATTATCTTTCTTGTCATGCCCGCGGCTGCGTTTGGTCTTGGCGTTTTGTTCACGCGTGCCCTCCTTCGGCGGGGACCGCTCCTTCTGGCTGCGTTTGCCTTCGCTGCTTATTGGGTCGCTTACGAATATCTGACTGAGATTGCCTCGCCCCATAGCACGTTCGGCAACCTCGCCTACAGCCAGATGGATTGTCTCCCCGTCATCCATCCAGATCGCATCGGTCACCGGCATTTGGGGAATAAGTTTTCTCGTATTTCTTTTTGCCGGCGGCGTGGCTGCTCTTTTGAGTGGCGGCGGAAATCGGTCGCAACGCCGCTCTCTCGCCATCGTCGTCGGCGTTATCGTTGTCGGAGTGCTTCTTTTTGGCGAATGGCGCTTGCGCGCAAGCTCTCCTGCTCAACGCGTCGCCATTACACTCCTGGCCAAGGATGTACCGATGAGTCTTTATCTCGGCTCGGAAGAGCAGGCTTTACAGCTTTTACATGAATATGCTGACGAAGTCCGTCGTGCGGCGACGCCCGGAACAGAGGTAGTTGTTCTGCCCGAAAAAATCGCTCGTGTTAGTGAGAACGCGATGCCGGAAGTAGACACAATGTTTTTTTCCGCGGCGGCTGCGACGCGTTCGGCAATTGCCGTTGGCCTGGTTCGGCGAACTCCGTCTGCCGCGTTCAACTCATCACGGCTTTATTCGCCCGACGGAAAGTTGGAGGCGAACTACGACAAACATCATCTGTTGCCAGGGGTGGAGCCGGAAAAACCAGGCACACTCGGGTTACAGTCGAGCAGCCTTCCGGGCGGTGGGGATTACAAATTTGTAAGGATCTGGATTTTCCGGAGCTAAGTCGCGAATATGCCGGCGACGGGACGAGCTTGCTCTTGGTCCCGGGCCTGGGACTTTAACCTCGACCGCTGGCTGCATGCGCGCATGGCTGTCCTCCGCTCGGTCGAGAACGGGTTCGCGCTCGCTCGATCGGCGCGCAATGGCCTCCTGACTCTCAACGACAATCGCGGTCGGATCCTGGCAGGGGCGGCGACGGTACCGGGCTGTTTTGTGTCGATTAATGGAAAAGTAGATCTGGTGCGCGAAACAACCTTCTACACACGAACCGGTGATTGGTTTGCCTGGGTGTGTCTCACGACATTTGTCGTCTTGTTGGTGTTTATTATTCTTCGGCGACTGCAGGCGCGGCAAGAACAGTAGCGCTTTACCACTTCGGCGACCTAGGCAAGGGCGGCTTGGAAATCTTCGGCTCGTATATCGTATACGTGATTCACGTATACCATCAAGGTTACGAATAGTTTATTGCGTCAGGTCGTTCGCGAGCAGGTGGTGGCTTTAGATATCGCACGGCGTTTCGTTTCGGAGGCAAGAGCTCTGTCTCGTCCAGCTCCTAGGCGGCGCGGAGGCATTCCCTCCTTTTTGTCATCCGGCTTAGATAGCCTGTGCAAATGCGGCTCAGAAACGCCTTTTCTCGTTGCGCCAGACCTGAATTCGCTTGGGAGCGAAGCACGAGACGGACCGGCCGAGAGCCAAATGAGCGGGAGCGAGTGAGTCAAGATGTTGAGGCCTAGCGCTAGTCCGGCGCAGATAGCACCTGTCGGGTCTTCGGTGAGGCGCGCCGAGACTTTGAGGGTGTGCCTAGGAAAGCCGGCTTTTGCCGGAAATAACTTCGCGAATAGAGGTGATTTTCGACACCGATTCTGTTACAAAGAATTCAGAATCCAAATTCCGGGATGCTCGATCTTACCGAGAAATATAAACTGGAGTACGTGGAGGCGGCTACTCTGCGCCGGTATTATGGGGTGATGCGAGCAGGTTTAACCACGTTTTGCATAACTGCTTCGCTCGCTGCCTTCGCGGGCTACTTTTCTCAGACCCTGCGGCCTTTGTTTCTTGCCTTTGTCGGTATTTTTATGTTGCTAGCCGCTGCCATAGCGTGGGTGGTCTTCTCTTATCGGTTTGAGAAAGCGACCCTTTATCTGCGGGAATTGTGGGCCTGGTTTGACGGAACCAGTCAAAATGCTCCGGCACGATTCGACGACTTTCCTGCTACCTTGCACGAAGTGACGGCGCAAATGCTTCGGGACAAGATGACTTGGGTGATGCTGGCGGGGTTACTGGTAATTGCAGGTGCTTTTCTCAAACTTGTATGACGGTGCTGAGCTTGGTGCCGGACGCGCTCTTCCCCCTCGCTGACTGACAAAGCATGAGTGTTTCGCTGCACTTGTCTGCGCCGCGTCAACGTCCGCGAAGCGATATGTCAAATATTAAGGCGCGACCCCGGCTCCACTTATAGTGACCGAGCGTCCAGTACATGTCTTTGATGCTCACACCCATCGGCTTCACCTTGACGGCCCAGTCGCTCACCCGCTGGGTTGTCTCCTTAATGGCCTGGATGCCTTTATCGGTGAATTGCACCAAACTGATGTACGTCGGCATGATCGTTACTCCTTTAGATAATGATCGGGTGGGATTGCGGGGAAAACGAGACAAAGCGAAGCCACGGCTAGCGTTATCGAGCGTCAAACGGGGCGGGAATAAGCTAATTTATACACTCAGCGTGTCTTCATGAGCGTGGCTTGTATAGACGATGAGGCATAAAAGCCGACCCGCTGATTAGACCATCCGCCTTGGTTCGATGTCAACTTGGCGGCTTAAAGCCGTCAAGTTGACGGCCGCTTTTGAGCCCGGGGGTAAGGGAGGCCCGGGTGCCATCCTTCCGCGTAGATCAGCGTTGCAAGTGTTGGATGGAATCTTAATCCAACGTTTGTCGCGCTAGTTGAACCTCTGCTTCGACCAATTTAACGAAGTAACGTTTTAACGAGTCACGTTGACGGAGGGCAAGTGCCAAAGAATTTAGATTTGACGCCACGCCCTATAGGCCCCCAATTTTGCGAAATAAACTACGCAGCTCCTGTGTCGGAATCTGTTCGACTGGCATCGCTCGCATCTTTGAAAGGATTCCCTTGCACGGGTGTGCGCAATAGTTGTGACAAGAGTCCCGATAGTACGAGCGCACCGGGCAAGCCCACTTCGCACACTCCGATTACTATTCTGGAAGACGAGCCGTGCTTATACATGTTGGGCTCCGGATGCGGAGCGATCAATCGACCGCGCCGGGCCCTTCGCTCTGCGACAAAATACTAACTTCGCGCTATGACTAATCCTACTTCTAAAAGCAAAGACCCGCTGCGCGCGAGGTGTGCGACCTGCAACGGATGGTGAATCTCGCAACGCAGTCGCAGTTAATGCACGAGGCAGCCGAAGCTTTTCCCCAGCCTTCTTGACGGAGAAGAGTCCTCCTACCGGCCATGGACGGAATCGCGCAAGGTTAAGGGACATTTGCGACACTGAGCGAAGCTAAGATTCTTTAAAGGATTCGTTATACGCGCCGATCTCGGCAAGGTCGCCGCCGAGTTTACATTTTCGTGCTATCCGATTTTCCGCCGGCACAGCGTTCGGTCTGGTCGTGCTCGCCTGGCTGTAGCGTCGATATTTTGGCAAACTTGGTCGTGTTGCCGCTGCTCGGTGGCCGCCAGTGCAAAAAATAATTACCAGAGGCGCAGCACCGACTTCTTTTCGTGCCCCTATAACCAAAATCGCCTTGCAGAAATCGCCAAGCCATCGCTGTAGCCGCGTCTTCGAGCCCTGCACTGAACGACGCCGGAATGAGACGCGATCTGAGCCTGATGCTCAGCTCGCAGAGCAGCGGCTACATCTACCTGTGTAATCATCAACTCATCGGGTCTGTTCCTTAACCTGCACAAGATTGGGGTCGAGTCTGACAATAAACGGTGCGCGCGATGGATCGAGATAGCTTTAAGTCAACCCAGAAAGGTAAACAATTATGAATACATTAATCACATGGAATCAGCTAAGGGAGATGGAGGAAGCGCAAAATCGCGTGACTCGTTTCTTCGGCGGATTTCCGAATAAATTGGGCACTGGCGAGACCCACAGCCTGGCGGTAGCAGATTGGTCACCCGAAATTGATATCAGTCAGGACGAACACGAGTATCTGCTCAAAGCTGACTTGCCTGAAATAAAGAAGGATGACATGAGGGTAACAGTCGAAGGCGGCATCCTCTGCGTTTCCGGAGAACGCAAAAGCGAAAAGGAAGATCACAAAAGAAAATTCCATCGCATCGAGCGATCGTTCGGCAACTTCCGCCGCAGCTTCACGCTGCCCGAAGATACCGATAGTACAAAAGTGACGGCCGAGTTCCGCGACGGAGTGCTGAAAGTGCATCTCCCGACAACGACGACAGCGAAATCAAAAGCTGTCCTAGTTAAAGTGCAATAATGCGCTAACACTGATGGCGAGCGTGCGGGAGGGGTTCCGTGCGCTAGCCTCTAGTGTAAGGCGGTAACCTGGTCGACTTCCCGGCGCGAGTTCCGGCAGTAAATGTGAACGCGAACAAGACCTGTCATGAATCCACTCACATCTAATCTTTGCCTTGTCCGGGCCGGAATCGGCCGAATTACTCTTCAAAGCTCTGCCGAATATCTCGACCAACTCCGCGTCAGAATCGATCGGGCGGAACCAGTGGAACAGATACCCGCTAAACCGAGCGTCTCAGCTTCGGAAGCGATTGGCGAAATTGGGTAGGCGAGCGACCAACAATTCGCCTAAATGAGCGATTGAAGTTCGTCATGGATTGAAATCCGCTGGCGAAGGCAGCTTCGCTAATGCGCGAATGGGGATTGAGCAAAAGCGTCTTCGATTTCTCCACTCGGACTCTCGCGAGATAGTCGATGAAATTCATTCCGGTCGCTCTTTTGAACATCTTGCAAAAATAACACCTACTAATATTAGCCGCCTGAGCTACTCGCCCGAGCGAGAGCGGCTCGGCCTGATGCTTCTCGATGAATTGCCGCGTTCTGGCCATATTCGCGGACTCGTCCTTTTCGCGCCGTAACACCAGTTCATTCGACAGAATCGAAAGATGTTGCGCAAAAATACCCAGAAGCCGCAGCATCGCGCGATACCGGCCCGGCGATAAAACACACGACCGAAAATAAGCCCGCTCAAGTTGCTTCCAATCCGCCTTGTAGCCCCAGGCGCGAAGCTGTCGAGTAATGCTCGCAAAATGTTTCTTAGTTGGGTTTTTCAGCATCACTTCGCCCGTCTCCAGAAAACCAAGAATGTGGTCACCTACATACACCGGCACTGCACTTTCGGAGAGTCCCGCAAACCAGGTAACGGTGCGAGTTGTCGCGTCTGGGTGAGATGCACCGGTTTGGGCCTTTAAACATGCGGCGCGAGCCTTGTTGAAGCGAGCCAGAATTGAGGCAAATGAATCGTGATCCTCTTTCCCGTGGTGGGACGGGGACCACGAATCGTGTCCTCGGATGTTGAGCGGCAAACCCATGGCTTCGCTGAAAGCCCGTTCGTATTCTTTGAAAATCTGCGAACGCGAAAGATGTCGCATCACTTCGTGGTCAGACGATCGGGATGCGCGCCGTTTGCTCATTACCCCTTGGGAAACGGTATTTTTAACCACGCTTGCTCGTCCCACTGCTGCGCGCATTCCAGCATGCAAACCCTCTCAGCAACCGTTGTCCTGAGGGAAGCTCTTGCGTGATGTATGTACTGCCAAACGTCTGCTGCTTGAGAGCGCTGGTCTGATCTATGACTGAAGCGCGAAGCTGCCGGAAAAGTGCAGCTCGACGTTTTGAGCCTAAATGTCGCTTGAAATAGATCGCGCTGCTTTGTGTGACTGTTAGTTCCATTGCGCTTTTGTTTCCGTGTTCAAGCGACAAGCTACAGCCGCAAACGCCAGTACCTAATAATATTAAATCTTAACGCCCGCCTAAGAGCCCCGACGCTAAAAGTAAGAGTGAAGAGGCTATACAGCTAAAAGTTGGGAATTTGTTCGCGACCGATTTTTGTCTCGCCTCTGATTATGCTCGCCTTCGCCAGCCATGTAGCTGATCTTGTTCTCGCTGAATGACTAGACCACGTTACCTATGACCATAGCAACTCTAACGTTTCAGAAGCTGATTCAAGAGGCGCAGGATGTTTCGTCCACTGAACCGAAGCAGAATCACCTGATTTCGAGGGCTTTTTTCCGACTCGACCTGAACGATAAGCACTACGCCGGTATGTCAGTAATTCTGCGGCAGCCATTCGGGACCGATTACACCAAAGAACCAATCGAAGTGGAGAAACCTTTTGGATCGTACGCCGGAAACTGGAACCACAATGCTTTCAGGAAGATCGCCGAGGATTATTATCGGAGCGCGATCGGCAGCCAGAGCAGAGCTATGAGAATCGGACCGGGTAGTGAAAACGTTCGGATGCGCGGTAATACAATCGGATTTTCGAAGAGTTATCAGCTCGAGATCCCGCAGTGAACCCGCCGTGCGGTTTTCTTCGCGCCGGGTGTAGCTGATCGTGTCGCTTGTCAGGCTATGAAAAACTTTTTTAGTTAAGCTAGGAGGAAGGTAGTAGCCTTTATACAGGTGATAAGTAGAGCGAATAGCTATAATCTGGTTGTCCACGCGCGGCATAACAAACACTTGAAGTAAAAGTAACGAATGCAGTGCGAGATATTCCCGCTTAAAACCATTCGCCTAACTTATTATGATTATTCCCGAGAGTGAGGTCACCTGAAAACGCCGCTCGCAGGATTGCGTCGCAATATTGCAGCCTCTGGCGTGGGCGCGGCCTTCTTAGTTTTTCAGATCACGGACCTTGAAGACAGATGCGCAGCGATGCGGAGGCGCATAAATCAAAAGGGTTGTTGGGCAAGACGGGGAAGTAAACCTGGAATCAACCGTCACCCCGAAAAGCGCGCTTTACATCCAGCAGCGTAAGGGTCGCAAAAAAAACGAGGACCAACCCCTTCTCCTCGTGTAGCGTCGGCTGTCCCAGCGAAGTCTTACCGAGCTTATCCGCTGAGACAGCGGACTCTACACCAACCAGGTAGTTACAGCTTCTTCTGGTTCGTGGCGTCAAAAGTGAGGACTGACCCCTTTTCACTGCACATTCTTCTGTGGTCAAGAAATCAGGACGCCCCCCGCTTTTGCCGCTAAATTGGACACAGAAATGGACGACAACCTCAATGCGCAAAGAAAAATTTAAACCTAACTTTAAGAGCAATCGCTCAATCGCGAATCGAGGCACTTCGGGGCCAGTGGACGTTTCGGGAAAACAGCGCAAACAACACGCGCACAACGCGCCGGCGCGACGTGCTGCGAGCAAAGCCCGCGGGTATCGATAGTAGCCTTCACCGGCCCTTCGCTCGGAGCCGCGGAAATTAGATCAAACGAGGAACAGCCTTTGTCTGTGGAGCACACGCGACTCGCGTGTTGGCGATTGCGCCTCGCGATCGCGAACCTTCTGTGCTTCAGCTTCCTCGCGCGGTTAGCTACAATACGGCGAACTGCTGAAGCAGTTTCTAAACGTCCACAATCTCTGCCGCAATCACATCAAGATCAGGAAGATTAGCAGCGGATTCAAGCCGCGGTTTTTTGCGGGCTGGAGTTCAACTCCTGTTGAACAAGGCCGGCGAGATCCTCAAACCGCTGAATGGTCGCGGCGGGAAATTGACGTGGACGGGTGTCGATCAGGCACAGCGTGCCCAGGCAACTGCCATCGGTGTAAAAAATAGGAAACCCGGCATAGAAGCGGACTCGCGGTTCGCCAGTGACCAACGGGTTGTCGGCAAACCGCTCGTCCAGAAGCGTATCAGGCACGATCACGGGCGCACGATTCAAGACGACGTGGCCGCAGAAGGAGAGTTCGCGCGAGGTTTCTGTCACGCTTAGACCGTGGCACGATTTGAACCACTGCCGGTCGTGATCCACCAGTGAAACCAGGGCGATGGGCACATCGCCGACAGCGGCGGCGACGCGGGTGATGCGGTCGAACCGCTCTTCGGATTGAGTGTCGAGGATGGACAATCCACGCAGCGTCGCCAGGCGCTTCTCCTCGTCGACCGGCAGAGCGGCGCGAATCCATCGGCAGGCGGAACGCCAAAGCCACGCCTGTATTTGTGCTCTCGCGTATTGGACGGAAAATGGGGTGATCAACCATTGGGTTACCCCGGCAGCCATTCCTTCGGTGGTTCTTTCGCGACCTGCCACCATGACGATAGGCACCTGCTTCAGATGCAGGTCTTGCTCCGAACGCAAGCTCCGGCAGACACTCAAACCATCAATTCCCGCCGGTTGGTCCTCCAAAAGAATCAGCCCCGGTCGGGCAGACTTCGCCATCCGCACGGTGGAGGGTGCATCCAAGGCATGAGTGGTTCGCACGCCTTCGACACGCGCCGCCTCCATCAGCACAAGCGCCAATCCGGCATCGGAAACGCCCATGAGCACCGACGAATCTTTCACCGCTGGAGCGGTGGCGGGCGTGGCGGAGGATTTGCCGCGCGAGATTTTCGGTGTCGTGGCGCTGGAGACGTCCAGTTCGACCACCTGGCCATCGGCGGCTGCGAAGACGTCCATG
>QHNB01000054.1:0-2167 GCA_003217965.1 Verrucomicrobiota bacterium
CGACGGATCAACCTTCGCGTACTCATCAAACCACTTGGAATAAATCGGGTAGGGAAACGTCGCCCCTGCCCCGTTGATCGTCATCTGCCCCGATGCCGTTCCGATCGTGCCGCCGAGAAGAATTAGGCTGCATGACCCGCCCAGAAATCGCGCAATGTTCATACTTCAGACTGACGCTCTGCTCTGGCTGGTCAAAAGCTTTTCTGTTACGATTACGTGACAAATGCGCCGTATTTCGTAAGTAGTGACGCCCCGGGAAAGCTCCACATTTCTAAACGTTCAGGCTCATTCCTGCTCGGGTGCAGCGCTACTCTACTTGGACATCATTGTAGCTGCCGCCGTCGCAGGCGGCAGAAACGAAGGGTAATCATCTCCCGCGCCATCAAGATATGCCCTCAGACCGGTCTTATAACCCAGCTTCTTCCGCAGCGGAGTTCCGAAATATCTGCCATTCTTACGACCTGATCGCGCCCGAATGACCACCGACAAAACTGGTGCCCTCCAGGTCCATCGGTTCATTAAGATTTCGAAAAAGGGCTTCTTCTTCCTTTTTCACCTGCACGACGCGCAACCTGTTCTTTGAGAGAAGCTCCTTCGCTAGTTTCTGGAGCGAGAAATCTGAGCCGGAAAGCGCTGCTGCAAAATCAGCACGAACCTCAGTCGGGAAAATTGCGGCCAATGGTTCCGCTCGTTCTCTCATTACCGGAATCACGCCGCGGCCAGGTTCAATCGCTAGGCAGAGCGAACGCAAATACTGTTCGTTCATAAACGGCATGTCGATTGCGAGCGTCAGCAAATGAGTCGTGGCCGTACGCCCCATAGCTGCGCTGATGCCACTAAGCGGACCGCGCGAAGGCGGAGCATCTGCCACAAAGGAGACATCGGAGGGGCGCCAAGCCGGGTCATTGCGCGCAGAAACCAGAATCTCGACTGGTGCAAGTTTTCGCAAGAGACTGAGTTGAATTCGCCAGAGCGGCTCGCTCCGAAACAAGAGCGTCGCTTTATCCTTGCCCATCCGGCGCGACTCGCCCCCGGCAAGCAACACCGCGCTGATGTTCATCCGCCGATTTCGGAAACCAACGCGGTCGATTGCAATTTGGCGTCGCTTAAAATGAGGGCACGCAAGCCGCCCCGGCCCTTGAGGAATTGTTCCGCGCCGGGTGCAATTGCCCGGTCCATCCAATAGCACGGCCGGCATTCCTCCGTGCCACGGAATCGCACGCCCTGAACTTCGAACTCTTGACCGATCAGCTCATTCAGATCGACACCTGCCGTGATAGCATTGCGCCGGACAAGGCTAGGCGAACAATCCCGAAGTTCCATTGCGCGACAAAGCTCATCGAAAACTTCAAGAGCGAAAAACGCGATCTGACCTTTGTAACTTTCCTTGTAATCGAAGAAACGGTCCCCGCGAATGCCGTGACCGGCCACGCAATCGATTATGGACACTTCAACAATTGGATAATCGTCCGGCTCCCGGCCGTGATGGCCGAAAAAGTTGTGGCCGGGAGAAATGTAAAGGTGACAGATTTCCACCAGCGGAATGTTAATCAGTAACGTGGAAAGAGCGAGCAGGAGCCAATGAGCAAGTCAGAAATTGCAAATAATAGCGGCGACATCGGCGCCGGCCACATTTTGCGGCGCAAATCAGACGGTTCCTTCGAGCAGGCCGTCGATGAACTGGCAACCGAGGAGCCGCTCGAAATTCGCGTCGGTGATCGCCCCCTGGCCGTCACCATGCGCACCCCCGGCAATGATGATGAACTCGCCGCCGGCTTCCTGTTGTCCGAAGCAGTCGTTCACGACCTGGCGGAAATTCGCGAGATCACGCGGCCGGCGCTGGCCGCGACACGCGAAAACATCATCACCGTAACACTCGGGCCCGAGGTGAAATTGAAATTCGGAAAACTCCGGCGGTTCGGCACCATCTCATCAAGTTGCGGCGTGTGCGGAAAGACCAGCATCGAATCGGTCCGTCAACATTTCCCGGCAATCACGAGCAAGACGCGAATCTCCGCTCAGACATTGCTCGAACTCCCTGATGAAATGCGCCGAAAACAAAGCAATTTTACCCGGACCGGCGGGATTCACGCGGCCGCTATATTTTCCGTCACCGGTGATCTCGTCGAGTTAAGGGAAGATGTGGGCCGGCATAACGCCGTCGATA
>QHNB01000054.1:2191-8163 GCA_003217965.1 Verrucomicrobiota bacterium
TCCAAAAGTCGCTGGCGGCCGGTATTGGCATCATTGCCTCGGTCTCGGCGCCGTCCACGCTCGCGGCAAATTTTTGCCGTGAAAACAATCAGACTTTGATTGGTTTCCTGCGTCCGCCTTCTTTCAACATTTACTCGCGTGCCGAGCGGGTCGTTTTATTTTAGCTGTAGCCGCGTGTCGCCGACCGCGGCCGTTGCCTACGGGCCAAAAATCCTCGTTGGCCGAGGTCAGCGACCTCGGCTACAACGGCGCGGCTTGGTTACCAGGGCATTACCACATCAGCGTTTCGATTTCGCCGGCATATGTCCATTTATTCGCTGGCGAAACCAACCCGGCACGCACCGGATTATCGAAAACGTAATTCCATTTCTCGCTGTAGCTCTCGTTGGAGCGCAAAACGTGATCAAAGAAGTCGCGTTGCCACAGTGTTGCAGCCGAGATCGTTGACCTCTGCGCACTTAGCGCGTTGATCTTGCGGCTCGTCCAGCTCTTCCACGCTCAGTAAATTCAGACAACTTCTTCGCATCAAGCTCCAGACGACAAAAGAAATGCACGTGATCAGGCATGATTACGTAGCGTCCGACAGCCCATCCATGTCGTTCGCGCGCTGCACGCCATTCCTCGATGAAAATCTGCGTTGTACTATCGTTCGCAAGAGCGGCCCGGCGATTTTTCGTGCAGGCCGTAACAAAATAAATCGGCGAATCAAGCCAGATGCGCTCGAGTCGCCGCAGATGTTTATGCATCGTCTGCGTTGTAGCTGATGGTCGCTGACCTCGGCCAGCCGGGATTTGCCAGCGCTCGAAACCGCCGCGGTCGGCGACACGCGGCTAAAGCATCTTACTGCGTCGTTTTCCTGTAGCCGAGGTCGCTGACCTCGGCCTCGACAGCGTAGCAGGGCCCGGATATTTTGCCGTCAGGAAGGAGGCCCGCGTGAAAGCCCAAGTCACGATCGAATATTGCACGGTCTGAAACTACGAACCGAAAGCTGCCAGTTTGGCGGCTCTCATTCGTAAAGCGGTCGGCGTGAATCCCAAATTGGTCGCGTCCGGCGGCGGTGCCTTCGAAATTCGCGTCAACGGTGAACTCATCCACTCCAAACTCGAAACCGGCGAGTGGCCCGACTTCGACGCGATCGCACAGCAGGTTAAGTCCAAAATCTAACCCGCGAATTTTCCGGAGAGTGAAGGGTGCCTGGTGGCCCTCGCGGTCTTCAAAACCGTTGCCGGTCCG
Organism: Verrucomicrobiota bacterium; assembly: GCA_003217965.1. Taxonomy (GTDB): domain Bacteria; phylum Verrucomicrobiota; class Verrucomicrobiia; order Chthoniobacterales; family UBA10450; genus AV69. The sequence continues at coordinate 3,425 of QHNB01000054.1, forward strand.
TTTTGCGAACCGGGATAGGTTCGATTCCTATCCTCTCCGCCTGACCAATCTAGATTTCGGAACTCAAACTCCACAATCGAGGCGCGCCATCCTATGCTGAAACTTACTTCGCTTTCTTCCTGCGCCGGTTGCGCGGCCAAACTTCCGCAGCATGCCTTGACCGAGGTCTTGCACGACCTGCCGCAATTCAAAAATCCAAACTTGCTCGTCGGCTCCGCCACAGCGGACGACGCTGGTGTATTTCAAATCGATCGCGCACGCGCACTGGTGCAGACGGTCGATTTCTTCACGCCCATCGTGGACGACGCCTTCTGGTTCGGCCAGATCGCGGCCACCAATGCGATCTCCGATATCTACGCCATGGGCGGGCGACCACTGACATCGTTAAATCTGCTCGGTATTCCGGCAGACAAAGTCGGTCCCGCGGTGGTGAAACAAATTTTGCGAGGCGGCGTGGAAAAAGCAAAAGAAGCAAACTGCGTCGTCCTGGGCGGACATACCATCCGCAGTCCCGAGCCAATTTATGGCATGTCGGTCACCGGTCTCGTCTCCCCGCAACGCATGCTGACCAATGCACAGGCGCGCGCCGGCGACCTGCTGGTGCTCACCAAACCTCTCGGCACCGGCATTGTCACCACCGGTATTAAACGGCGGCTCGCTTCCGGTGCGATCGCCAAAAAAACGATTGCCCTGATGTGCCATCTCAATTCTGTCGGCGCGGAACTCGCCGAAGAGAAATTAATTCGCGCTGCCGTCGACATCACCGGATTTGGATTGCTCGGCCACCTCGCTTCGATGTGTTTGGCGAGCAATGTCAGCGCCGAGATTTCTTTCGCAGCCGTGCCGGCGATCGAGCGCGAGATTTTTTCCCTGATCGAGAAAGAGTGCGTTCCCGGCGGCAGCCGTCAGAATCTCGAGACTGCGAACCAACGGGTCAACTGGAACGGTACGCCGCAAAATCACCGCGTTCTGTTGACGGACGCACAAACCAGTGGCGGTCTTCTCCTTTGCGTCCCGCAAAAGTCACTCGCCTGCGTCCTTCAGGTCCTGAAGCGAAACCGGACGCCGGCTCAGGCGATCATTGGCCGGATCACGCGTCGCAGTGATCCGCTTATCCGCGTGGTCTCATGAGATCGCGCCGGCAAATTCCAGCGGTCAGCAAAGTGCTGGAACAAATTGCGGCTCCCGATCTGCCACGCCCTCTGGTTGTTCAAACGATTCGGCAGGAACTTGCACAGACTCGCCGCGCGAAACAGCTCAGGGGGGATCCGGTCGAGGCTGTGCACACTACGCTCGATCAGCTTCGGCGCAGTCGCTTGCAGCCGGTAATCAACGGCACCGGCATCATTATTCACACCAATCTCGGACGCATACCGCTCGCAGCGCAGGCCCTGAACGCACTGCTCGAAGCTGGCCGCGCCTATAACAATCTGGAATTCGATCTGAACTCGGGCATGCGTGGCGGACGCGGCCAGTATCTTGAGCGTGCGCTCGCGACTCTCTGCCAGGCCGAAGCCGCCTGCGTGGTGAACAATTGCGCGGCTGCGCTCGTTCTCATCGTCCATCATTTCACCCAGCGAAAACTGGAGGTCATCATCTCGCGCGGCGAGCTCGTCCAGATCGGTGGCGGTTTTCGTGTGGGCGAGATTCTGGAAGCGGCCGGCGCGACGCTGCGCGAGGTCGGAGCGACGAACAAAACGAGTTTGGTCGATTACGCCCGCGCCATTACCGCGAAGACAGCCATGATTTTGAAAGTGCATCGCAGCAATTTTTTTATGAACGGCTTCGTCGCCTCGCCTTCAACCGCCGACCTGGTGAAGTTGGCCCGAACAAAAAAAATCCCGATTGTTGAAGACATCGGCAGCGGCGCGGTCACATCCAGCGAAGAATTCGGTTTGCGCGAACATGAACCAACTCCGATCGAAGCGTTGTGTGCCGGAGTCGATCTTGTCTGCTTTAGCGGCGATAAACTTTTCGGCGGACCGCAGGCCGGCATTATCGCCGGGAAACAACGGTTGATTTCGGCGTTGAAACGCGAACCGCTTTTCCGCGCCCTCCGCTGCGACAAACTGATTTTCGCCGCGCTTCAGGCAACAGCTGAGCTTCACCTGGCTAATTCTGGCGATACCGTGCCAGTTTCAAATTTCCTGCGGCTCACGATTTCCGAATTGGAGCAGCGCGCGAAGAAAATCGTCGCTCAGTTTCACGACTCGGCCGTGGAAGCGAAATTAGAACCAACGAAATCGCAGATCGGTGGCGGTGCTCTTCCGCGGTCCAGTATCGAATCGATCGCCATTGCATTTCGATCAAGAAAGCTTTCCCCTGATGAAATCGCGCGGCGCGCGCGAAACGCCGTCCCGCCGCTCGTCGGTCATGTCGCAAACGGCGCTTTCCGGATCGATCTACGAACGATCTTGCCCGCGCAAGATGAGCAAGTCGCATCCACACTTGCCGCCGCCCTGCAAAATTCCCGAGATCCCATGTGACCGAGAAACGTTTCAGCCGCGCCACCGCCGGCCATGTTGACCACGGTAAGAGCGCATTGGTCAAAGCGTTGACCGGGACCGATCCGGATCGGCTGCCGGAAGAAAAGGCGCGAAAAATCACAATCGATCTCGGATTCGCCCATCCCGAGCTTGCTTCGCCGGACGATCTAGACATGCGTTTTAACATCGGCATTATCGATGTGCCCGGACACGAGGATTTCGTCAAAAACATGGTCGCTGGTGTCGGATCGATCGATCTCGCGCTGCTCGTTGTCGCTGCCGATGACGGTTGGATGGCGCAAACCGAAGAACATTTCCGAATTCTCACGCATCTTGGGGTGCGTCGTGCAGTTGTCGCGCTCACGAAAATCGATCTCGCCACGGCGGAAGAAGTCGTTGAACGAGAAGTGCGGGAACAACTCCGCGAGTCACCATTTGCCGATGCCCCAATCATCAAAACTTCGGTGCTCAGCGGCCGCGGCCTCGACCGGCTTAAGACGCAAATCGCCCGTGAATTTTGTTCTCTTCCGGCCCCGCGCGACATCGGCAAGCCCCGCTTGTTTGTCGATCGCGCTTTTTCCCTTCGCGGCGTTGGTACCGTCGTCACCGGAACCGTAACGGGTGGCGCATTTGCGCGGGGGAATTCAGTGCTAGTCCAGCCGCGCGGAGAGCAATCGAAAATTCGCAGCGTGCAAAATCACAATCGCGATATTGAACACGTCGGGCCCGGAATGCGGGCCGCCTTCGCTCTTTCCGATATCGCCGTCGCGACGCCTGGAAAAGATGGAGTCAAGCGCGGCGATGTCATCACGCGAATCGGACTCGGTTCGCCCGATAAGAATGTTGATCTCCTTCTCCAGCGCTCCCCGTGGACAGGACCCAAACGACGCGCACTAACCAATGGAGCGCGCGTCCGAGCGCACCACGGCAGCGGAAGCTTTTCCGCATGCGTGTTCCTGCAAAAACCCAATTCTTCTGACCAAGAGGAGACTGCCTTAGTCCGCTTGCGGTTTAATACACCCGTTTTCTTCTTCGCGGGCGATCGTTTCATTCTCCGCGATTCATCCGAGCGCTCGACTATTGCCGGTGCCGTTGTGCTCGATCCCAACGCGACGCCCATTCGTTTCCGGAGCGAGGCACAACGCGAATTCCTCCAGATGCGCGCGCAAGCTCCGGATGACGCTGCCGTGTTCGTCTCGACCCAGTTGCGACGCGATCACGCAGCCAAGCGCCCGTCACTTCTTCTCCAATCGCGTTTCTCCGAAGCCGAAATTGCGGCGGCGGTGAACAATTTAGCGAAATCGGGCGAGCTTACCTTGCTAGGCGAGATCGCGGTGGAAACAAACTGGTGGGGCAAAGTGCGGGCGCGAGCCATCAAGTTCATCGACGCCGAACACGCCGCACATCCAGAGCAAACGGGCGTCGCACTATCAAAGCTCAAATCGGAGTTGGTCAGCATGCTGCCGATGCCTGAGATATTTGAACTGGTAGTTGCCGAGTTGAATCGTGACGGTTTTATCCGCCACGGTGACGCGCTCCGACGCGCAAGGCATCGACCAACGCTCCCGCCAGAATTGCAAACCGCGGCCGCACGAATTCGATCGGTGCTGGTCGCAACAAATGTCGATCCGCCTTCGCGCGTTCAGCTCGCTCCAGATCCGGTTTCGCAGCAGGCGCTCCGATTCCTGCGTAGCAGCGGTGAAGTCGTCGAACTTAACGGCGACATCGTTCTCGCGACGCAACGGTTCGAGAAAATGCGTGATTCAGTCATCGCTTTTCTGCGCAAAAACAATTCCGCGGCGACCTCGCAATTGCGCCAGCTGCTTGGCACCAGCCGGCGCGTCATCATCCCATTTCTCGAGCGCTTGGATCGCGACGGCGTCACCCGGCGCATTGCCGACAAACGAGTGCTCGCCAAACGCAGCTGAAACTAATCAGGAAACCAGGAACTGAAGGATGGAGGCGCGCCTCTGTGCCGTCGATTTCCGGAAGACAAAAATCTCGCCTGTCTTCTTGATCTGTAGTGGCGGGCGTGTCCGCCGTCGGACGGACTCGTCCAGGGGCGAGTCGGCTGCGGGCCACGGAAGACCGGCGTCTTGGCTTCGGCGAATTGTAGCCGCTGCCGCTGGCAGCGGTTCTTGGTCGAAACACCGCGGTCGGCAACCGCGGCTATAACTATTTGGCTCGATGCCCAGCCAAAAAAGCGACCGTCGAATCCCCAGACGAGAGGGAGCTCACACCTCCTCGACGCTC
>QHNB01000055.1 GCA_003217965.1 Verrucomicrobiota bacterium
TGCGCGCACCGTAAACTTTCTGACCCATAAATTTGGTCAGGATCAAGAAGCCGAGTCCGGCCAGGTACATAGGCAGTGCGCCCCATCGGACCCATTTATAATCGATGAGGCTGGTCGCGATGAAGGCGAAAAAGCCAACCGCAACCCAGTTCGCCTGCTTTCGCCAGAATTCGGCAGCGACCGGATCCTCGCGCATGTAAGTGGCACTATAGATCGCGATGACTCCGAAGATCGCTAGTGCCAGCATAAAGGCGAGAAGCAGCCAATTGAGGCCGAGAATTTTTCTGAGAAAAGGCGTCACGAGTTCCCCAAAACGGCGGCTGAATATAGCTTAGCGGCTGCCAAGGTAAACCTTTCGGCACACAAAAATTCGGAAAGTAAACGTAAGTAGAGATGGCTTAGCGGGTAACCGCAGGCGTCGGAATTCATAACGCATGTTTATCAAATTTGAGAAATTCGCAGAGATGATTTATAAGGCCTAACCGTTTCATGAATAATCGCTTACAAGAAGTCAAAAAAGTTTTACCTCATGTATTGTTTACGTCTTTGACTTCAGCTAACATTTAATTGTCTCGCCACAGACGAGGGCAAGACAGGGTTATGGCGAAACGGACAAAACGAAAAATCGCGCGACCAAAGCTGCCGCTGCAAAGACAGCTCGAATTTGAGACGGATGGGCGTTACTTCGACCTGCGCGCAATCTTCGAAAAGTTAAATTCCCGCTACTTTGGCAACCGCCTGCGCGGCTACAAAGTCATTTGGGGGAAACGACGGCAGGAACGGCCGCTGGAGAACTTCATTTTCGGCACTATCCAGGAGGAAGATCGTATCATTCGAATTAATCCATGGCTGGACCAGCGATTTGTCCCGACTTGGTTTCTCGAATACGTACTTTATCACGAGATGTTGCACGCGATCGTGCCGGATCAAATGAACCAGAACGGCCGACGCTGCGTGCATACCGACGAGTTCAACCGCCGCGAGCGCGACTTTCGTTTCTACAAGCGTGCCCGCCGCTGGGAGGAAGAAAACCTGGCTCGTTTCCTGCGCTAACGTCCTTGCGTAGCGGCCGGCGGCGATCCAGCTTCAGACGGCGAGGCAGAATCAGTTTCTTCATAGGTCCGCTGCAATAAAATTTCGCTGATCCGCTTGTGAAAGCCTTCCGGGGTAAAACCCCGTTCGATTCGTCGGCGGTGACAAATAGAAATTCCACCGGTTTCCTCCGAAATTACAACAGCAATCGCGTCCGATTCTTCGGTCAAACCGAGACCGGCGCGATGACGCAATCCGAGGCTGCGATCGAGCGTCTCACGTTGACTCACCGGAAAAATACAGGCGGCGGCTGCGATGCGGCCATTGCGAATAATGACGCCGCCATCGTGCAGCGCCGCTTTGGGATGAAAAATAGTCAGCATCAGCTCGACTGTGAAATCAGCATCAACTTGCACGCCGGTTTCCTCGTAAATGCGAATCGAGGTATCACGTTCAATCGCGATCAAAGCGCCAAACTGTTTGCTGGCCAGTTGAGTAACGGCTTCGACCAGGTCGTGCACGGTTTCGCGTTTCTCACTGGTGAGTGAAAAAATTGGATGGCCGCCGAGCTCGGCCAAACCACGGCGCAATTCGGGCTGGAAAATCACGACCAAAGCGATGGCCAGGAAAACCGAAAAGCTGCGAATGATCCATCCAATGACGACGAGATTTAGCAGTTGAGAGATGAGCGTCAGGGTGAGGAAAACAATGGCCAAGCCGGTCAGCACCTTGGCACCACGCGTCCCGCGGAAGTAGAGGTAACCATAATAAATCCCGACCGTCAGCAGGAGGATTTCGACTGCACTGCGCCATCCTCTGTTCGCGAGCTGAAGTAATTGGTCGATCATGTCGCGCTACGCAGCGCATCGGCAACGCGCAATGCCTCCAGATTTGGGCCAACATCATGGACGCGTAAAATATTCGCCCCAGTGAAACGCAGGAGCGAAGTGAATCCGACGGTCGGAAACAATCTTCCTTGGACTGAGCCGTTATTGCCGGAAATTTTTCCAAGAAAAGCTTTCCGCGAGACTCCGATTACAATTGCACGACCAGGCAGGCGTAAACGCTCCAGATTTCTTAGCAAAGAAAGATTGTGCTCCAGCGTTTTTCCGAAGCCGATTCCCGGATCGAACGCGAGCGTCATGGAATCAATTCCGGACTCTATCGCTCGCTGAGATTGATGTCTAAAAAAATCAGCCACTTCCGAGACAACGTCGCTGTAATGAGGTGCGACCTGCATTGTCCGGGGCGTTCCTTGCATGTGCATCAAGATGAATCCGGCATGATGTTTTGCCAGGACTCTCCACATCGCAGGGTCGCCGCGCCCGCCGGTGACGTCGTTCACGATTTTCGCTCCTGCCTCGAGCGCTGCCTCCGCGACTCTGGCCTTTGAGGTGTCAATCGAAATGAGAGCGCGGGTTTGGCGCGCGAGTTCTTCGATTACTGGAACCACCCGTCGCTTCTCCTCCGCCTCCTCGATCGGCTCCGAGCCCGGACGGGTGGATTCTCCACCGACATCGATGATGTTTGCTCCTTCAGCAATCATTTTCCGGCCTTGCTCGATGGCCTTTTCCGCATCGAAAAATCTTGCGCCGTCGGAAAACGAATCGGGTGTCACATTCAACACGGCCATGATCCACCCGCGCGAATCGAGATCGAAAATTTCGTCTCCTATTTTCCAACGGATCTCGCCCACAAGGGTGAGACTATCACGTGAATCAGATTATTCGACGCGGATTACTTATGCGTATAACAGCAAAGATTTTGAAGACATAACGGTGCGTTCCTGATGGTGGGCAGGGCGGACCGTAACCCTTTTTCGAGAAATCGTTTGTTCCTTGCAGCGCCCCGGCGGGAATGCTGTTCTCAGCCCATTGTGTCGTCTGCGGATCGATATTCCAAACCAGCCAATGAGTAAATACACCACCTGGCGCATCGGGATCATCCGCGATCAAGGCCAGACTTTTTGCACCCGGAGGCGTTCCGCTAATCCGCAGCTCGGGGCTGGTGCTTTGGCCATTGCAGGTGAATTTTGC
>QHNB01000056.1 GCA_003217965.1 Verrucomicrobiota bacterium
CTTTACGAGAACTCGAGCAAGCAGGTGAGATCGCGCGGATTAGAAAAAACCGATATGTATTGCCTGACTCGGCGGACCTCGTCACCGGAACACTGAGCGTAAACGAGGCAGGCTACGCGTTTCTCACCAACGAGAAGGCTGGCCAAGCCGACCTTTTCATTGCGGCGGAAAATACCGGCACGGCCATGCACGGCGACCAGGTCGTCGCGCGTATTATTCGGCCGGCCGAACTCTCACGCGCTCGTCATCCACGGCCGGAAGGACGTGTTATCCGGATTCTGGCGCGAGCACAGCAGGAATTAGTGGGCACTTTGCAGCACACGCGAAATTTCTTCTACGTCGTCCCCGATGATCCGCGGCTGGTACACAATATTTATGTTCAGCCAACGGCCGTTGGCGGACGCGCTCCCGACGGTGGCGACAAAGTTGTGGTTAGGCTGGAGCAATGGGAATCGCGTCACGTTAATCCCGAGGGCAAAATCATCGAGATCCTGGGTCCACGCGCGGCGCCAGGCGTGGACATCCTATCGATTGTTCGGAAATATCATCTGCCGAGCCAATTTCCGCGGGCCGTTCTGGAAGAAGTGGAAAACATCTCTGATCGGATCACTGCGGCAATGCTCGTCGGCCGCGAAGATTTACGTTCGGAATTCATTATCACGATCGACCCCGAGGACGCCCGCGACTTTGACGATGCGATTCATGTTGAGGAGCTCTCCGGTGGTGCTTGGCGGGTTGGTGTGCACATCGCTGATGTCAGCGCATATGTGCCGCCGGGCAGCGCGTTGGACCGCGAGGCACGAAAGCGTGGAAATAGCGTTTACCTGCCCGATCGAGTGATCCCGA
>QHNB01000057.1 GCA_003217965.1 Verrucomicrobiota bacterium
AACTCATTGAAGAGTTCATGCTCGCGGCGAACGAGGCAGTTGCGCGAGAATTAAAAAATCGCGGCATTCCGACGATTTATCGTGTGCACGAAAACCCTGATCCAGAACGGCTGGCCGAATTTCGAGAATTCGTCCTGACCCATGGGATGCGCGTTGGTGATCTTACCCATCGTCGCGAGGTGCAGCGCTTGCTCGATTTGATTCGCGGGACGGCGGAAGAACATGCGCTCAAGATCGGCCTGCTGAAAAGTTTGAAGCGCGCTCGTTACGCAACGATCCCGCTTGGCCATTACGGTCTGGCCAAAGCCAATTACACACATTTCACCAGTCCAATTCGACGTTATGCCGATCTGGCGGCACATCGCGCCCTGTCCGATCGAAGTGCGTCGAAAAAAATTTTACCGACCGTGGAATGGCTTTCGTCCACGGCCGAACATATTTCGATGACTGAACGCAACGCCGCCGACGCTGAGCAGGATGCGGTGAAAATGAAGAAATTGGAGTTCTTCGAAGCCCAAGTCAGAGCGCAGAGGCCGCAGGTTTTTGATGCAGTCGTTATCGATGTCCGCAACTACGGACTACTGATTGAGTTACCGGAGGTTTTGCTCACCGGCCTGGTGCACGTTTCGACGTTGACCGACGATTTTTACATTTTTTCCGCGGCCCAGCGTCAATTTGTCGGCCGTCAAACGCGTCGGCGTTTTGCCGTTGGAAACAAGCTCCGAGTGCATGTCGCGCGAGTCGATCAATTCAAGCGCCAGATTGACTTCGCCGTTTCCGATCTGCAACCTGCGAAGAAACGCAAACAGCGCCACCACCGGCGGTAAGCCTTCTGATAACAGATCGGATATTAACCGTTTACTGCGTGAAATTTAGGTGAATTTTTTGCTTTTCGAACCTCGGGGGTTCTGCCTAAAATCGGCGTCAGGTCAAAATGGACAACATCATCGAAGCGAAGGAGCTTCAGATTGAGCGGAAACACTTTTATGTAGAGTTCCGCGAAAATGATCGCGGACGTTTTCTGCGGATCACTGAGGAAGCACACGGCCGGCGAAACACGATCATCGTGCCAAGTACTGGGCTGGAGGAGTTCAACGCCGCCATCGACGACGTTCTCGCCAGCACTGAACGCGCGACGGTTTGATTACTGGCAGGGATTAAACGGAAGGGCGCAGCGCGTCCGTTGACACCTCGAAGCCTAGATTTATTTTGCCGCGCTTTGCACCACGAATTCGTTGGTTATGCCTAGAACTCTTGCTCCTCCGCGACACGCTGCGGCCAAACTGAAGTCGCAAAATCGCACAAAGAAGAAATCCTCCGCAGGAAGGAAGGCGACCAAATACGTCTATTACTTCGGCGAAGGCAAAGCCGACGGGAATGGAACGATGAAGCCGCTGCTTGGCGGTAAGGGCGCCAACCTGGCCGAGATGACCCGCATCAATCTGCCAGTACCGCCTGGCTTTACGATTTCGACCGAAGTCTGCACTTACTTTTACGCTCACAAACGAACCTATCCCGCGGCGCTACAGCCGCAGATCAAGGAAGGCATTCGCCGGATGGAGCGGATCATCGGAACCCGTTTCGGCGACAAATCAGCCATGCCGTTGCTTGTTGCCGTGCGTTCGGGGGCACGCGATTCCATGCCCGGGATGATGGACACAATTCTCAACCTCGGGCTCAACGACGAGACCGTGTTAGCCGTCGCGAAAGCGACGAAAAATGAGCGCTTCGCCTGGGATTGTTACCGCCGATTCATTCAAATGTACGGCGACGTTGTCATGGGCGTTCAAAAGAAGCCGGAAGAAGATCACGAGCCATTCGAAACGGTGATTCACGAGCTCAAGCATGATCGCTATGCCAGGGATATTGACGACACAAAATTGAGTGTCGCCGATCTGAAAGAATTGGTGGCTAGGTTCAAAAAGCTGGTGAAGGAACGCACTGGTAACGAATTTCCTAACGATCCCTGGGCGCAGCTGGAAGGTTCAATCAGCGCCGTATTCGGTTCCTGGATGAACGATCGCGCAGTGGTTTATCGTCGGAAGTATAACATCCCGAGCGAGTGGGGAACGGCTGTTAATGTGCAGGCCATGGTCTTCGGCAACACCGGTTCGAATTCGGGCTCCGGCGTCGCTTTCACACGCGACCCGGCAACGGGTGAAAAGGTTTTTTACGGCGAATTCCTGATCAACGCCCAAGGCGAGGACGTGGTCGGAGGCGTGCGCACTCCCGAGCCGGTAGCGGATCTAAAAAAGCATTTGCCGGAAGCGCTGGTGGAATTGGAACGGATTCGTCACGTCTTGGAATCGCATTTTAAAGATGTCCAAGATTTCGAGTTTACCATTCAGGATGGCAAAGTTTTCATGTTGCAAACCCGAAACGGAAAGCGCACCGGCGTCGCCGCTGTCAAATTTGCGTGTGACATGGTGCACGAAAAGTTGATCGAGTGGAAGACGGCCATCTCGCGTGTGCCGGCTGATCAGCTCGACCAGGTGCTCGCTCCGGTATTCGATCGCGCTGCACTGAAAAGTGCAAAGGCTATCGCGACGGGTTTGCCAGCGGGACCGGGGGCGGCGACCGGACGTGTTTACTTTAACGCCGATCGCGCCGCGACCGCTGCGGCCAAAGGCGAAAAGGTGCTGCTCGTGCGCGTGGAAACATCGCCAGAGGATTTACGGGGCATGATTGCGGCGGAAGGAATTCTCACTGCGCGCGGCGGCGTGTCGTCACATGCAGCATTGGTTGCGCGGCAAATGGGCAAGGTCTGTGTGTGCGGCGCTTCCGCCTTAAAGATCGATTATCGAGCCAAGACTATGACGGTTGAGGGAATGACGTTCCGCGAAGGCGAAGATTACCTGTCGATTGACGGCACCAGCGGCACGGTTTACGCCGGGCAACTACGCAATGCACCCTCCGAGATCATTCAAGGCTTGCTTCATCGCGATAAGATCGCACGGAAAAGCGAGACCTATCGGAATTTTACTCAGCTGATGGATTGGTGCGCGAAAGTCACGCGCATGCAGGTCCGCACGAACGCAGACACACCGGAGCAAGTCGAAAACGCGATTGCCTTCGGAGCAGCTGGCATCGGTCTTTGCCGGACGGAGCACATGTTTTTTGAGGGCGATCGAATTGACGCAATGCGTGAAATGATTCTGGCGAAAAAAGCGGACGATCGGCAGAAAGCGTTAGCGAAGCTGCTGCCTTACCAGAAAGGTGATTTCGTCGGGATTTTTAAGGCCTTACAAGGTCAGCCGGCAACGATTCGTTTGCTCGATCCACCCCTCCATGAATTCCTGCCGCAGGATCACGCAGCCCAAACCGCGCTCGCGGAAAAAATCGATGTGAGCACCGATGAGATCGCACGGCGGGTGCACGAACTACACGAGCAAAATCCGATGCTCGGGCATCGCGGTTGTCGTTTAGGAATTTCATTCCCGGAAGTCACAGAGATGCAGGCTCGCGCGATTTTCGAGGCTGCTGCCGAAGTACAGAAGAGCGGGACAAAGGTTCACCCCGAAGTCATGATTCCCTTGGTCGGCTTCAAAAGAGAACTGGAGCTCCAGGTCGACATCGTGCACCGGGTCGCGCAAGGAGTGCAGGCGGAACAAAAGGTAAAAATCAATTATCTCGTCGGCACGATGATCGAAGTGCCCCGTGGCGCCCTTACAGCTGACGAGATTGCGGAGACGGCGGAGTTTTTCAGCTTTGGGACGAACGATCTCACCCAAACTGCACTTGGAATGAGCCGTGATGACAGCGGATCGTTCCTGCCCCACTACGCCGAGCTTGAGATCATCAAACGCAATCCTTTCGCGACGATCGACCAAAACGGTGTTGGTCAATTAATGCGGATTGCGATTGAAAAAGGACGCCGGATCCGGCGTGGCATCAAACTAGGAATTTGCGGCGAACACGGCGGAGATCCCGACTCGGTGAAATTTTGTCATAGGCTCGGTCTTGATTACGTGAGCTGTAGTCCATTCCGCGTCCCAATCGCGCGGCTCGCAGCGGCGCAAGCGGCACTGGCGAAATAGCAGAGTAGGTCCCTAGCGTTCAGCGGCTTTCGCCTTTTCGAAGGCCAGCCAACAATTCCAACTTCGTCGCCAG
>QHNB01000058.1 GCA_003217965.1 Verrucomicrobiota bacterium
AAAACCAAATTCGTTGATCCGAGCGAAGGTCGACATCGAGCTGATTAAACCGATGTTCGGGCCTTCCGGGGTCTCGATCGGACAAATTCGTCCGTAATGCGACGGATGGACGTCGCGCACCTCAAATCCAGCGCGATCACGGGACAACCCGCCCGGACCAAGCGCCGACAATCGCCGTTTGTGCGTCAGCTCGGCCAGCGGATTTGTCTGATCCATGAATTGCGAAAGCTGTGAACGACCGAAGAAATCGCGGATGACCGCGCTGAGCGCCTTCGGATTGATCAGCTTTTGAGGCGTCATTCCATCGACATTGATGTCGAACAAAGTCATGCGTTCCTTGACCAGTCTCTCGGTCCGAGCCAGACCGACCCGGCATTGATTGGCGAGCAATTCGCCCACGGTTCGTACCCGCCGGCTTCCGAGATGATCGATGTCATCGAGCGTGCCCTCGCCGCGGCGCAGATTAATCAAGTATTTGATCGCGGCGATGAAATCTCGGTCGGTCAAAATGCGTTCGCTCAGATCGACGTCGATCCCCAGTTTTTGATTCAGTTTGTAGCGGCCAACGCGGCCGAGATCGTATTTCTTGGGATCAAAAAAGAGCCGCTTGAGTAACGCTCGGGCGTTCGCCACCGTTGGTGGGTCGCCGGGACGCAGGCGGCGATAAATATCCTTAAGGGCCTCCTCCTGATCGTGCGCTGGATCTTTCTTCAGCGCTTTAACGACGGTATCGTCCTTGGAAATGTCGATGACCTTCACTTCCTTGGTTCCGAGCGCCATGATCTGACGCACGGTCGCGAGGGTGAGTGGTTCGAAAGCCCGCGCTACAGTCACTTCGCCGTCGCGCACTTCGGCCGTGAGCACTTTGGTTGCGAGCATTTCCTCGTCGAGCTTATCGCTGAGCTTCAGCGTCTCGATGTTGTAAAATAGCTTGATCACTTCCTCGTCCGACCCGTAGCCGAGCGCACGCAAGAAAGTCGTTGCCAAGAATTTTCGGCGGCGTTTGCGTCGATCTAAATAAATATAAAGGAGATCGCTGGTATCGAACTGCACTTCGATCCATGAGCCGCGATCGGGAATGATGCGGAAGCTGTAAAGCACCTTGCCATTCAGGTGGATCGACGATTCAAAGGCGATGCCCGGCGAACGATGCAATTGCGAAACGACGACGCGCTCCGCGCCGTTGACTACGAATGTGCCTTGCGGCGTCATGAGCGGGATTTCGCCCATGTAAACTTTTTCCTCTTTCGTCCCTTTCTCTTCGCGGAGTTGGAAGGTAACGTGTAGAGGCGCGCTGTAGGTTTGACCTTCGCGCTGCGCTTCGAGCGCCGTCAGCTTTGGTTCGCCTATTTCGTAGTGGCTAAAATCGAGAGTGGCCTTTTCGTCATAACTTTCGATCGGAAAGACCTCTTTGAATACCGCCTGGAGGCCGTAATTCTTGCGTTTGTTAAAGGGGACATCTTTCTGCAGGAAGTCGACATACGAATTTAACTGAACCTCGATCAGATTCGGTGGTTCAATGGCTTCCTCAATCGTTCCGAAGTGAATACGCTCTGCCCGTTCTGCCATAAAAATAGATGAGATTGCTAACGATCTGAACTCGGCAGCGTCAGGGGACACGCCGTGAGTACTCTGGGTGATTCTTACAACGGCTCCAGCCGAATCCGAAGACGACAAAAATGGCATCGAATCGGCAGCCTGTCAAATTTGACCGCCGTTTCGTTGCCTTATTAAATTTTGTCCGTCGTCCGCCGGGTTAAAAATAAACTTACTTACTCTTAACGAAAAGAACTTTTGCCACGAGCAGCCGCCTCACGCAAGAGAAAAATCTCGCTGCGTTGCAGCTGCCGGCTGCCCTGCCCAGCCTGCCCGCCGTGGAAGGCCGCTTTCGGAGTCCTCCAGCGGCAGTCTCTAAAACTATCTCTCGCTCAAGATGCAGCCATGCTCTTCGTCTCGCCCGACGATCGAGACGTGGTTTTTCCGCTTGAGTTACTTGATTTCTACCTTTGCCCCGGCCGCCTCAATCTTCTTCTTGATCTCTTCAGCCTCCGCTTTGGTCACTCCTTCTTTGATGGTTTTTGGCGCCCCTTCCACCAAGGCCTTCGCTTCCGCAAGACCCAGCCCCGGAACCGCCCCGCGCACCTCCTTGATCACACCGATTTTGTTCGCACCCATCTCTTTCAGGATCACCTCGAAAGTCGTTTTCTCCTCAGCCGCTGGAGCCGCCGCGGTACCACCACCACCGGCCGTCGGCGCCGGCGCCACCGCAACTGGAGCCGCCGCACTCACGCCCCACTTCTCCTCGAGTTGCTTCACCAATCCAGCAATCTCCAGAACGGTAAGCCCGCTGAGTTGCTCCACCAATTTGTCAGTATCCGCCATTTTGTTTTCCTCCATTTGCCGCTCCCGAAAGCCTTCGGAAAATTAAGACCGACAGCTGCCGATCCGGACAGTTTTCATTTGGTTTTCTCTTCGTGCAGAACAAGCGACTCGCTGTCTTTTCCTCCGGCAGGCGAAGCCTTCGCCCTACAAATTCTATGCGCTCGCCTCCGCCGGTTTTCCCTCCTGCTTTGCTTTCGCACTCAACAATCTGGCCAGGGCTGAACCCGGTTCATTCAGCAGCCGCACGAGCTTCGTCGCCGGCGATAAGAGCAGCCCGAGCAACTGCGCCAGAAGCACCTCGCGCGAGGGCAGTTCAGCCAGTGTTTCAATCTCTTGTGTCGACAGAATCGATTTGTCGACTACGCCGATCTTCAACGTCGCAATCTTGAACTCCGTCGCAAATGTTTTCAGGATTTTCGCCACCGGCGCGACATCATTTTTGCCCATTACGATCGCCGTTTGACCACTGAGCTTGTCGGCCACATCCGGCATTCCGGAATCGGTCATGGCGCGCTTCAAAAAGCTGTTCTTCACCACGCGCAGTTCTGCCCCTGCCGGGCCGAGCCGACTCCGTAGCTCGCCGAATTGATCGACGTTCATCCATTGGTAATCGGTGACTAGCAGGAAGGGCGATCGATTCAATTTCTCGACGAGGTCAGAAACGATACTGGCTTTTTCCGGTCTCATGAAATTACACGCTGAGATATGGCGATGGATCAATGTGAACGCCCGGAGACATCGTCGCACTCTATGTCATCGCCTCGAGATATCGTCCCTTCGCCGTTGCCGGCCGCGCTCGTACCACCGCCTCAATAACTGCATTTCCATTCTCCACCAGTTGATTCTCGGCAAATGAAAATTTTCCGACCGGTACCGCGACATTCCCGTTCTTGTCGAGTTTGAACTCAACTCGGCCAGCCTTTACTTCCTGCACAGCTTTCGCCGTGTCCTCAGTTACTGTTCCCGTTTTCGGGTTTGGCATCAGTCCACGCGGTCCAAGCACTTTCCCGAGTTTGCGCACCTCTGCCATTGCCGCCGGCGTCGCGACCGCGACGTCAAAATCTTGAAATCCCTCCTGTACTTTTTGAATCAGATCCTTGAATCCCACGTACTCTGCGCCCGCGTCTTTGCGGCTTTGGCCGCCACACCTTCGGCGAAAACAAGAACTCGCACCTGCTTCCCGCTGCCATGTGGAAGAGGACATGTTCCCCGCACCATTTGATCGGATTGTTTCGGATCGACCCCGAGACGAAATGAGACCGTTATAGTCTGATCAAACTTGGCTGGCTGAAATTTCTTCAGCGTGGCCACCGCCTCGTTGAGGCTATAAGATTTTTTGCGGTCCACCTGCTCAGCGGCTGCGCGGTAACGTTTGCTGCGATTGTGTGACATGAGTTTTGCAGTCCCGGCGAGCAGTTGCTCTCCTGCTGATTGAGTGGGCGCGCAAGTAAGCGGCAAATCCTCCGCCTGTCAAGGAGCGAGACCGAATTCTGTATTGCTAAACCTGTTCTCGAATTGCTAGAAATACCAGCATGAACCCCTACAGAACATTACTAGTAATAGTGGCCGTCTTGGCCGCGTTTCTCGCTACTACGACATTGGCTCGACCCCTCGATTTTTCTGAGCTTTCCCTGCTCGTTCGGGCCCACGAACCCGAACCATCCATCATCGCCGATGCTAAACAACGGAAACTGATGCACGCCCTCACCCCACAACAGGAGGCAACGCTGAAATCGCAAGGCGCGAGCGATTCGCTCATTCAATCACTCCGTAATTCTAACTTGGTGGTCTCCCAATCCGAAGCTGCAGCTTACGAGGCGAGCCGGTCCACTCCCGCAAGAATTCCGACACCGCTCCAGCGCGAGGCGTTTCCTTCGCGAAGACCAAACATCGAGATCGTCAATGTCGCATGCGATCACCCTGTCAATCTGAGCTACTGGGGCGGTCCAGATTACGACTTCACATTCCGGTCGCGCGACATTGTCGAGGTTGGCCGTCCCGAAGTGGAAATGATCGAGCCTGCGGGAACCAGCGTCCATTATGCTACTTATCGCGGCGTCCGCGTTCCGGATTGGGAACCGGTGGATCCCGAATACACCTCAATTATGTCGCACGTTTACGCACGGCCAATTCACATTGACTGGTACAATCCCGTTCTCCTGGACGATGTGCCTTACACGCTCTACCCAGTCTATGCTGCCGGCGGCGTCGCTCTTTACTACATCGGTCGATCGAGCAGCGATTCCGTCATGCTCGCGATCGTGACGCGCGGCTGATCCAACTTAGAAATCAGCGCCGAGATCAGTCGAACCTATCTGAGCTGCTGTTCGCGGTGGCGGCGGCGGCACCGGGCCATTGCGGATAATTTTTCCTTCTTTCATCACAAACGAAACCCGCTCAGTTGCCGTAATGTCGGCGATCGGATCGCCCGGCATGGCAATGATGTCCGCCAGCTTGCCTTTCTCGAGCGTTCCGACCTTTGCCGCGATACCGAGTAACTCCGCGTCATTCGAAGTGGCGGTTTTCAGGGCATCGATCGGTGCCATCCCCAACCCAGTCATCAGAGCAAACTCTTTCGCGTTCTGACCGTGGGGAAAGACGGCGGCATCAGTCCCAAACGAAATTTTCACTCCCAGCTTCACTGCGTTGCGAAACATCTCGGAGCGTGCTGCTCCCGCCGCCTTTGCCTTGGCTTGCAACGCCGGTGGATATCGATCCAACTTGCTCAGGATCCATTCCGTGGCCATCAGGGTTGGCGTAAGGAATATTCCTTTGTTCTTCATTAGACTTAACGTTTCTGGCTTCATAAATGACCCGTGTTCGATCGAATCCACGCCAGCTTCGATGGCTTCGCGCGCCGCTTGATCCCCATGACAATGCACTGCCACTTTTTTCCGCAGCCGATGCGACTCATCCACCAAGGCGGTCATTTCCATGGGCGTGAGTTGAGGAGTGTCGACTTCGTCAGCCAGGGAAAGCACTCCGCCGGAAACAGCGGCTTTGATGACATCGGCGCCGTTCTTGACCTCGAATCGAACAGCCTTGCGGATCTCCTCCGGACTATCGGCAATGCCCTGGCTATAACCGGGCTCATGGCCAAACAACGTGTCACGAAAGCCCGCGGTGCTATCGAAATGGCCACCCGTCGAGCCTATTCCGAAGGTTGCTACCAGCATGCGTGGGCCGATAATTACTCCTTTGTTGATTGAGTTTCGCAAGGCGACGTCAACGAATTCCGGGCTACGA
>QHNB01000345.1 GCA_003217965.1 Verrucomicrobiota bacterium
CCTCGGTGATCGCCCTTCTTCGGCGTCGTGCAGGTCGATCCAAGTTTGAATATCGTCGCGATTGCTCCAACCTGATCGCCGCTTGGCCACTTGAAGATCTTCACTCGCTTCATCTCGCCAGCCACGTTTCGAGAGAAATGCGTTCCAAATAGCGATCTCTTCTTCGCTCGGTCTTCTTCCGCGCTTAAAACACCATTCTAGGATTTCTTCGTCCGAACCGCCCTCAAGGGTCCGTTCGACTAGCTCGTTATAATCCACTCCCAAAAACCTGGTACACCGCGCATCGAAAAAGGTTGGGTCTTCCACCCCGACGAAATATCCCGGTGCCAATCGGCCCTCGACATGAAGCCGGATCTTATCCAGCATTCGTGCAAAATAGATTAGGCCTTTCGTCTGCTGATAATCGCTGCGCGGGTATTGCATCAGGAAAAAGCTTCTCGTCTTATGATAGGGTGTCAACGGTCCACTTGGCGCGCATGAGCCATACCACTTTTGCAGGCGCTTGCGATCAACAACAATCTCAGAGAACAATGCGCTGCCAACTGTGAAACCAGCCGCAGACAAAAAGGCAAAGCCAAACAGAAGACGCCGGCGTCACGCGATCATTGCTTTCGAGATGATCCGTCTCGATCATGCCGCAGCTGAGCCTCTCCATCAACAGCTCTACAGACAAATTCGTGATGAATTGGTTTCCGGAAACGTGAATGACGGCGCATCGCGGCTCCCCTCTTCTCGTGCGCTCGCAGCTGATCTCGAAGTCTCGCGATTCACCGTTAATCTCGCCTTGTCGAAACTAGCTACGGAAGGCTATCTCCATTCACGGATTGGCTCCGGCACTTTTGTCGCGCATCCGCTGCCTGAAATTTATCTGAACGCGCAAAGGCCAGAACTAGATCGTCGACATATAGAGCGCGCGCCCCGACTTTCTGATCGAGTAAAAAATATTCCGGACAAACGCGTCGGAAAACAATTCGATTACGGCATCGCCGGCGCGCCTGGCGTTTCTTTCGTTCCCGCAGTTGCTGCGCTGGATGAATTTCCGATCGAAACTTGGGAGCGTTTGCGCGGGCAAGTTCTGGCGAGGAAAGGCGCGCATTTACTGCAGTATGCATCCAGCCGCGGTGATGTTGATCTTCGCAAAGCGATCGCGGCCTATCTGGGCGACTTTCGCGGCGCGCGTTGCCATTACGATCAAATCATCATCACCGCTGGAACGCAGCAAGCAATGATGATCAGCGCGCTCGCGCTCGTAAACCGTGGAGAAGTTGCATGGATTGAACCAAAAATAATTTATGTCACACCTTCGCACCAATTTCCGCTCGGCATGACGATGAGTCTGGGGCGGCGAACTGTCCTTATCGATTTTGCACGCGAGCACGACGCTTACATTTTCGAGGACGATCACAACTCTGAATTTCGTTTTACCGGTCCACCGCTGCCCTGCTTGCAGGGACTCGATAATTGCGGGCGTGTCATCTATGCAGGGACGTTCAGCAAGATCGTCTATCCATCCCTGCGGCTTGGATACATTTTGGCGCCTGTCCAATTGCTCGAACCGATGATCAAAATCCGAGCGGTGATGGATCAACATTCGCCAGCTATTGATCAGGCCACCATGGCGCGATTCCTAACGGAAGGATTTTTTCTGAGCCACACCAAACGGATGCGAAAATTGTATTCCGACCGGCGTGAGTTTTTTATCGAGCAGTTCAACAACTTGTTAGGCAAATATTTAAGACTGGAAATCCCCGAAGCCGGTCTGCACTTCGTCGCCTGGCTGCGGCGGCGAGAAGAATTACCAGTGATCATGCAGACCTGTAGGGAAATCGGAATCAGACCCACCCCGTTGTCATCTTGCTTCATCAAAGCGAAACTTGATCCCGCACTCACGTTTGGGTTTGCGGCGTGGTCTCGCGCGCAAATCCGTGAAGGTCTCACCAAGTTTGCATCGGCGCTAAATTCAAATATCCGCAGCCTCTGACACAGACGCCCTACATGGTAGGCCGTCTCTGAGACGGCCGTTTTGACTGGTTCAAAGCGGCCTGCGGCAAACAGGCCAAGTGGCTATGTCAATCGCGCAAATGGTCGCGCAAAATTGGTGCATGAAAACAAAACAACGTACCTCCATATGTTTCGGACTTCTGAGAATTCCACTGTCGATCTTTCTAATCGCAGTGGGCTGCGGATTGTTTGCTGCTTCCCAACGCCAGCCGCAATACACCATCACCGACCTGCCATCACTGGGCGGAACGAACAGCCGCGCGAACAGTATCAACAATCGCACTTGGCTCGCTGGCTACTCAAATCTTGCTGGAAATCAAAGCCGGCACGCCGCTCTTTGGCGAGATGGCACGCTCACCGATCTCGGGACGCTCGGCGGACCAAATAGTGCGGTCACGTGGTCGGTAAAAAGCGACTCGGGCATCATTGCCGGAATCTCTCAAACCGCCACGCTTGATCCACTGGGCGAAGCGTGGAGCAGCGCCGCGTTCTATCCGGGAGCAACCGGCACAGGTTATATTAACCTTGGATTCGCTTGGGAAAATGGAACGATGCGCGCGCTACCGACTCTCGGTGGAAATAACGGATTCGCGACCGGCGCGAACAGTCGCGCTCAGATTGTCGGTTGGGCGGAAAATTCCGTACACGATCCGACCTGCGTTCCACCACAACAGCTCCAGTTCCGTCCTGTCGTTTACGGACCAAACGCGAATCAAATCAGCGAACTTCCTTTGCCCGCAGGCGATAGTTCTGGCGCGGCGACAGGAATTAACGAGCAAGGTCAGGCCGTCGGCATTTCCGGAATTTGCGATCAAGCAGTCGGCCGTTACACCGCGAAGCACGCGCTTCTTTGGGACAAAAACGGCAGCATTGTCGATCTTGGAAATCTTGGCGCCCTGTACTGGAACACGCCGACGAACATTAATCAACGCGGCGATGTG
>QHNB01000156.1 GCA_003217965.1 Verrucomicrobiota bacterium
GCTATCGCGCAGGCGAAGGAGCGCCTGTCCCATTTTGGTCAACGCGTGACGCTGCGGCAGGAGAACTTTCGTTTTGCCGATCGCGTGCTTGACCAGCTGTCGATCAAAAAGATTGGAGGCGTTATCCTCGATCTTGGCGTCTCATCCCGGCAGCTCGAGAACGCAGAGCGGGGCTTCAGTTTGATGCGCAACGGTCCACTCGACATGCGGATGGATCCGCGCACCCAGCGCACTGCCGCCGCCATCATCAATAGTTATAGCGAAGAGGAGCTCACTCGGCTGTTTCGTGAGCTGGGTGAAGAACCGGCGGCGCGGCGAATTGCCACGGCCATCGTCAAGCAACGCAAGACAGCTCCACTTCGTGAGACACTGCCCCTGGCACGTTTGATTGAGAAAGTTGTCGGCCGTCACGGACGCCGTCATCCCGCCACCCAGGTCTTTCAGGCATTGCGCATGGAAGTGAATGACGAACTGGCGGCGCTGGGAGATGGCCTGCGCGTGCTGACAGCGCGACTTCAGCCGGGCGCGCGCATCGCCGTCATCTCATTTCATTCGCTCGAAGACCGCATCGTGAAAAATTTTTTCCGCGATCGCAGCCGGGAATACGTAGACCGGCCGCAATGGCCGGAACCACGACCCAACAAGGAGCGTGATCTGCAAGTAATCACGCCGAAACCAGTCAAGCCAAGCGACACCGAGCAGCGATTCAATCCGCGCGCGCGGAGCGCGAAATTACGAGTTGCCGAAAAATTGACATGAGCACTCGCCGCAAGAATGTAAACCAAGTCGATGCCGCATCGCTCGCCCGCTGGATCGTGATCACCGGATTTCTGGCTTTAGCCGGTCTTTGTTATGTTTATCTCACGCTCCAGCTACATCGACTCGGTGATCGCAAAAAAATTCTGGAGACAGAACTGGCGAACATACGCACGGAAAATGACCTGGCCAGCGTGCAGGTTACCGCGCTGACCTCACGGAGCGCGCTGCAACGCCGACTGAAAGAGGGTTATCTGAAAATGGTGCCGATCACAGAGCAAAGCATTGTGCGGCTTGCTCCCATTCGACCGGCAACAGACGAGGATGCCATCCGACCAGTGGCGAATGACCGAATCGGCAAATGAGATGGAACGGACGGACTCGGTGCGCGCTGGTCTGCGTTGGTTTTGTCGCGCTCTTTAGCGCGTTCTCCTTTCGACTCGTTTATCTCCAGCTGGTTAAGCACGACGAGTACGCTGGTCTGGCAGCGGAGAAACATGTCTACAAACAACCGATTTACGCCGAGCGCGGTCTGATCATCGATGCGACCGGCGAAGTGCTCGCCCACAATGTGCCGGTGGAAACGGTCGTGGCGGACACATCCCATTTAAACAAGGAGAAGGGGGCCGAAGCCGTCGCGCTGCTGAGTCGCGAATTGAACCTCGAGGCGGACGAATTGGCGGAAAAACTCGGGAGCGACCGGCACTACGTGGTGTTGAAACGCCAGGTGCCGCAATCAGCAGCCGACGCGCTTCGGGCTAAACTGCGCCTACAAAATTTGCGCGGCATTTATTTCGAGCACGACTCGACTCGAATCTATCCGAATGGCTCCATGCTTTGTCACGTCATCGGTTTCACCGATTTTGATCACAAGGGAATTCAGGGCGTCGAAGCATCAATGGACGAATATCTGCGGGGTCAGGATGGCTATCGCTACATCGAGCATAACCGGGCCGGGCAGGAGATCGTTCTCTATCGCGGACAGGAACGGGCCCCGCGGGATGGCTATCAGGTTCATCTCACGGTCGACCTCAACTTGCAGAACATCGTGGAGAACGAAATCGACGCCGCGGTCCGCGAATTCAACCCGCAGAAAGCGACCATTATCCTGATGCGTCCGCAAACGGGCGAGATTCTGGCTATGGCGAACCGGCCAGACTTTGACTTGAATCAGCGCAACACGGCCCGGCCGGAGCAGATGAAAAATCGCGCCATCATCGACATGATGGAGCCCGGCTCGACATTCAAAATTGTGACCGCAGCGGCCGCCTTAAACGAGAAAAAGGTGCGACCGGACACGACGATTTTTTGCGAAAACGGGAGATGGAATTTTGGCGGCCGGCCATTGCACGACCACAAATCATATGGCGAATTGAGCGTGCAGGACATTCTCGTGAAATCGAGCAATATCGGCGCGGCCAAACTCGCCCTCAGCGTCGGTGACCAAAAATTCTACGAATATATTCGACGGTTCGGATTCGGTGAACGAACGGGCGTAGAATTGCCGGGTGAAATCAGTGGAGTTATTCGGCCGCCGCAGAGCTGGAGTAAAATTTCAATTACGCGAATTCCGATGGGGCACGAAGTGGGAGTGACACCGTTGCAAATGACGGTGGCGATGGCGACCATTGCCAACGGCGGCAAATTAATCACGCCCCGGATAGTGAAGTCAGTGACAGCAGCCGATGGAAAAACGATTACCGAATTCACGCCCCAGCAGGTGCGCCAGGTGATTTCGCCCCAAACATCCCAGCAGCTCAGCAATGCTTTACGTGGGGTGGTAAGTGATCGCGGGACAGCGGCCGCTGCTGCTGTGGCCGGGTTTACGATCGCGGGAAAAACAGGCACGGCCCAGAAAGTGGATCCGCACGGAGGCTACGAACACGGCAAGTACGTTGTTTCCTTCACCGGATTTTTACCGGCCGAGCACCCGGAATTTGTCGGATTAGTTGTGCTTGATGATGCGAAAACCTCCAAACCGGAGCAGAACTACGGCGGGCAGATTGCTGGTCCGATTTTTGCCCGCATCGCGGAGAAAGCGGCCCGGTATCTCGATCTTGAGCCGCATCCGGAATTGACCAAACCGACTGCGGCGAGCCGTGTGGCTTCAACTATTGCGTCGCGGCGTTGAGCAGCCGTTCTCACTTTACATGCAGCTCAAAATACTCGCCCGCGCCATCTCGCCACGTCGGATCATCGGGACACTTGATCGCCAGGTGGATAGCATCGCGTATGACTCGCGGCGAGTGCAAAGGAACGGCCTTTTCGTTGCCATTCGCGGTGAGAAAAGCGATGGCCATCAATTCCTCGATCAAGCGATCGAGAAAGGAGCCGGCGTGATCGTGGCCGAGCGCGAAATCGTGTCGCCGCGGGCGACTTGTCTCCTGGTCGACCATACCAGGCTGGCGCTGGCCGATCTGGCGGCCGCGTTTTATGGCGCACCGGATCGGAAATTGAAAATGGCGGGCGTGACTGGAACCAACGGCAAAACAACAACCACATTTCTAATCAAGCACATTTGTGAAAAAGCGGGATTGCGCTCCGGATTGATTGGCACGGTCCAATACGAGATTGGCGAGCGCGTGATTCCAGCGACACGTACCACCCCGGAGGCGCTCGATGTACAGGAGCTGCTCGCTCAAATTGTAAATGCCGGTTATGGCGCCGCCGCCATGGAAGTCTCCTCCCACGCGCTGGCCCAGGAACGGACACGGGGAATCGAATGGGACGTCGTCGTTTTTACCAACCTGACCCAAGACCATCTCGATTTTCACGGCACGATGGAAAATTATTTCGAGGCGAAGACAAAATTGTTTGCCGGAATTGCGTTGCAGCAGAAAAAGAAGCGGCCGGTCGCGGTCATCAACATCGACGATCGCTACGGCCAACAGTTGGTCGATCGCTTTAGCCAGAAAATCTCAGTCGTGACTTATGGAATGGGAACGCGTGCCGATTTTCGGGCATCGAATTACCGTACCGAATTTGCCGGCACTTCTTATCAGCTCGACGCCAAAGGTCGCAGCTATCTCGTACGCGTTCCCCTCATTGGGCGGTTCAATGTCGCTAACTCGATGGCGGCGCTGGCGGCCGCGAACGCCATGGGGGTTAACCTGCGCGATGCTGTCCTCTTGCTCGCGCGTTCACCGCAAGTCCCTGGGCGTCTGGAAATGGTCCCAGCGAAACGGCAATTCCAGGTTTTTGTCGATTACGCGCATACCGATGACGCGCTCCTTAATGTCCTGAAGACCTTGCGTGAGCTCGAGCCGCGCAAGTTACTTGTCGTTTTCGGTTGCGGAGGAAATCGAGACCGACAAAAGCGGCCGCTCATGGGCCGCGTGGCCGACGAATTTGCTGATTACGCCATCATCACTTCGGACAATCCGCGGAAAGAAAATCCCGACTCGATCATTGCTGAAGTGGAGAAGGGATTTCGTTCGAATCATTACGAGAAAATCACCGATCGGACCGAAGCAATTGCACGCGCCGTGGCCCTGGCGCAGCCGCGGGACGTTGTCCTCATCGCCGGGAAAGGGCACGAGAAATATCAGGAATTCGCCGACCACACGATTCCGTTTGACGACATCCAGGTTGCGCGCCGCGCCCTGGAAGATCAGCCCATTCAATTTTGATGGAACGTCTTTCCCTATCGAACATCGCAGAATTCGCGGGCGCAAAAATCACTCGCGGATCTCCCGAGACAACAATCGAGCGCATCAGCACGGATTCGCGCACGATCAAGCCGGGCGAATTGTTCGTTGCTTTGTGCGGTGAAAATTTCGACGCACACAACTTTCTCGAACAAGTGGCAAAATCCGGCGCTGCAGGCGCGATCGTGGCAGAGGAAGTTGCGGCCAGGTTGCCTCAGCAATTTGCCATTCTTCGAAGCGATGACACGCTCGCCGCTTACCAGAACCTAGCTGCCAAATATCGAAAAACTCTGCCGCTGAAGGTCCTCTGCATCACGGGCAGCAATGGCAAGACCTCGACCAAAGATTTTGCCGCCGCGATTCTCAGTCGCGCCTACCGCGTCACGAAAACAGAAGGCAATTTCAACAATCACGTCGGGTTGCCGCGGACGATTCTGCAAGCGAGTCGGGAAGATCAATTCGCCGTGTGGGAGATTGGTATGAATCATCCTGGTGAAATCGCAGCTTTGGCCCGCATCGCGTCGCCTGACGCGGCGCTCGTTACCAACATCGGGATCGCGCATATCGAATTCATGGGATCGCGCGAAGCGATCGCCCAGGAAAAAGGCGCGGTCGTCGAAGCGGTGAGTGCCGGCGGCTTTGTGATCTTGAACGCGGATGATCCGTTCAGCGCGAGCATGGCCAAGCGCGCGCGCGCGCGAGTGATTCTGGCTGGAATCGAGTCTGGCGCAATTCATGCCGAAGACGTCCAGCAGACCTCGGCCGGCAGCGAGTTCACTATTATCGAAGGCGCCCACCGCTGCCGCGCGCAATTGCCTGTGCCCGGTTCGCACATGGTGCAGAACGCGATGCTGGCGGTGGCCGCTGGCCGTGCCTTCGGCGCCTCACTGGAGGATTGCGCCGCCGGTCTTGCCGCCACTCCGCTCACAAAAGCTCGTCTCCAGATTCGCGAAATCAACGGCGTCCACTTCATCGACGACAGCTACAACGCTAATCCCGATTCGATGAAAGCCGCTCTGCGAACGCTGGTGGAACTTGAAAGCGAGGGGAAACGCATTGCTGTCCTTGGCAAAATGTTGGAGCTCGGCGCCGAATCAGAGCGCGGTCATCAGGAAGTAGGCGAAGCGGTAGCGACATTTGGGATCGATCATCTAATTGCAGTTGGTGACGATGCCATTGCCCACGCCGCACGACACGCCGGACTTGCGAGCGCGACCGTCGCACCCAGCGCCAGTCAGGCGGCGGAGATGTTGAGCGAAATCGTCTCTGCCGGGGATCTCGTTT
>QHNB01000157.1 GCA_003217965.1 Verrucomicrobiota bacterium
AGAGTTCCGACGGTCAGAGACCGCCGCTAGAGACGGACCAAGTCGAGCAGGAACTGGCACCAGAGGTAGATCATTCCCCGCCAGGAATATTTTACCTCGTTGCCCTCTGCCGGCTTGAGGACGCCAGCGCCAACATTGTGCGCGATTTGTTCGCGTAGATCGCTCTCAATCGCACTCTGAATGGCCTCATCGTCGAGGGCATCCAAGCCGATGGTCTCGACCCGATTCCGGCGCAAGAAATCCCGATGACTTTGATAAAGTTGCCAAAAACTGTGATCCGCCCGTTGCCGATTGATCCGGTACTGCGGCGTGAGTTTTAAGCCGTAGGAGAGCGGATAATTCCACGTCGTCCAGATCAAACCATTTTTCGCCCGGGATGAAATTCGCAAATAATAAAAAGAGAGATCGTGCTGCTCGTTCAGGCAGATGGTGGCCTGGGCCCGATCATCACCCTTGTAGAAAAGCCGGAAAAATTGCCGGTAATCTTCCCAGTCCCAACCGGCATCAGT
>QHNB01000158.1 GCA_003217965.1 Verrucomicrobiota bacterium
CCCGGGAAGAGGCTGACCGAAGGAGGACTCTTGGGGCGCAGCTGTTTCTCTTTGGGTAAACGGAGCGTTCGAATGCGGGTGAGAATTTCCAGCCACGGCAGGAAAAGCCAACTGGCGGCTCCGGCAATGCCCCAGGCTATGCTTCCAGTGATAAAATAAACGGCGAGAAATGAAGCGAATAATATTCCGAGTGCCCCTGCCTTTTGCGCAAAAGAGGTTTGATAGCTGCGCAAGGCGACGCTGAGGACACCAACGCCTAGAGTAAGCAAAAGGCCGAATAGCATTTAGGGTTCGATCCGACGCTCCCTTAAGAATTTCTCGAGTTGATCGGTATCGAAATTCGCCAGCACTTCATCGCCCGCGATCAGCGTCGGCACGCAACTCTGGTCGGAAAGCTCCTTCATTTCTTCGTAAGCGGCGCGATCATGCCCTACGTCGATCTCGATGAATTTATAGCCCCGGCCGGTAAGATAGTCCTTTGCGTCCTCGCACCACGAACACATCGCGCGGCTGTAAAGTTTGAGATCAATCGCCATCTACGGTTCGCCTGTAAAAATGCATTTTCCTGGCTCGGACGGATGCGCAGGATCAGCGAGCGGAATGCAACGGATTGTAACTTTGAG
Organism: Verrucomicrobiota bacterium; assembly: GCA_003217965.1. Lineage (GTDB taxonomy): Bacteria > Verrucomicrobiota > Verrucomicrobiia > Chthoniobacterales > UBA10450 > AV69. The sequence continues at coordinate 624 of QHNB01000158.1, forward strand.
GTCCGCTTTAATCTCGTCTTCAATCGCCCGTGATCCATTCCAATAGGCCAGTGCGAACCCACCATGAATTTCCGGTTTACTGGCGTTTTTCGGAGTGAAGAAATCATAGAATTCCTCGCGTGTGTCAATAACCCGCGTGTTCGTATCGCGAAATTGCATGGCCCGCTGAAACAGATTTCGCTGAATGGAATTCAGAATCTCGGACGCTCGATCCACGAATCCCTCGGTAGCGAAGACTTCTTTCGCTTTTACCGGCTGATCTCGGCGACTGACCGCGACTTTGCCTGATTCCAAGTCGCGTGGCCCGATCTCCACTCGGAGCGGCACGCCTTTCTTGATCCACTCCCAACTCTTGACGCCTCCGCCGAGATCGCGTTGATCGATCTCTACTTCTATCGGCCCGTCCCCATAACTACCCCTGCGCAGCTGAGCAGCAAGCTTCGTGCACATTTCAAGGACCGCCGCTCGGCTTTCTTCCTTGGGTGTAATCGGGATAATGACGACGTGAGTTGGTGCGATCCGCGGTGGCAAGACTAACCCATCATCATCGCCATGCGTCATGACGAGCGTGCCCACCAGGCGGGTACTCATGCCCCAGCTTGTCGTCCAGCCAAACTCCTGTTTACCGTCACGCGTCTGGAATTGAATTCCACTCGCCCGCGAAAAATTCTGGCCAAGAAAATGCGACGTTCCGGCCTGGATCGCTTTCCGATCTTGCACCATCGCTTCGATCGAAAGGGTCTGCACCGCACCGGGGAAACGCTCGCTCTCGGATTTTTCGCCGCTAAAAACCGGTATCGCCAGACGATCGCGCACAAAAGTTTCATAAACATCAAGCATGCGCCGGGTTTCCTCGCGCGCTTCGGCTTCAGTCTCATGGACGGTGTGGCCTTCTTGCCAAAGAAATTCGGTTGTGCGGAGAAATAATCGCGGCCGCATCTCCCAACGCACGACATTGCACCACTGATTAATCAAAACCGGCAGATCGCGATACGATTGCACCCATTTTGCGTAAGTCGCTCCGATGATGGTTTCACTCGTGGGTCGGATGACGAGCGGTTCGCTCAATTCCGCCGCCGGCGCCGGTCGCATTTTCCCGTCGGCGCCGAGTTCGAGCCGGTGATGAGTAACGACGGCGCATTCTTTGGCGAAACCTTCAACGTGTTCGGCCTCCTTTTGCATGTGACTGAGCGGGATGAAGAGCGGAAAATAAGCGTTGCGATGACCGGTGGCGCGGAACATGGCGTCCAATTGCCGCTGCATATTCTCCCAGATACCAAACCCCCATGGACGAATGACCATGCAACCGCGCACATCCCTGGGTTCGGCTAACTCGGCCACCCGGACGATTTGCTGATACCATTCGGGAAAGTCTTGCTCCCGCGTGGGCGTAATTGCAGTTTTCTCGGCGTGCGGCATAGAAATGAATTGAGATACTTTCGGCGATATCAGCTAATAAAGGTGCAACGGCATTCCTCGACTTCGTGCCCGATGACAAGAGGTAAATTTCACAGGACCGCAACTTTGCCGCCGTCTTTGTGTTAAACTTTTCGGCTATGACGCGTCAGATTGCCTTTATCGTCCTGTTTGCCGGATTGCTGCAAGCTGGCGCTCTGGCACAAACGCCGAGGATGAATGGAGCTCGTCAGGCTCGCTTAATGAATCTTTCGGGAGAAGAACGTGCGCGCCTGCAATCGGCCCATTTGGCGGCGCTGCGCGATCCGGCGCTGCGCGAATCTCGCGAACGATTTCACCAGGCCAAAAGAGAATACCGAGACAAGTTACGCGACGCTCTCCTTAAAGCCGACCCATCGGTCCAGCCCATTCTGGAAAAAGTGCGACGGCAGCGGCGCGAGGAACGCTAAGAATCGACCTCGGGTAAGGGACACGGGGGGTTTGACACTGCCGGCTCTCACCCGTAATTTCCGGGCCTTTTCCCGCCCGCTCTCATGAAAACCTTTTCTGCGAAAGCCGCTGACGTTCCGCGCAAGTGGTGGATCATCGACGCCAAGAATCAAGTCTCCCCATGTTGATACGGGTGATTTCGTCATTGTTGTTAATGCCGAAAAAGTGCGCGTCACCGGCAAGAAAGAAGAGCAAAAAACCTACATGAGCTTTTCCGGATATGTCGGTGGTCACAAATCAGAAAACGTGCGGGCGCGTCGGGCGCGACACCCCGAGTTGCTGATTGAACGCGCAGTCCGGGGAATGATTCCGCACAATCGGCTGGGCCGAGCTGTTTATCGAAAGCTCAAAGTTTATCGCGGTGAAACGCATCCGCACGCCGCCCAACAACCCGCACCTGTAAAGTTGCGATAGCGCATTTCCTTATGGCAGAGAATCAGCAAATTGTAGCAACCGGTCGTCGCAAAACTTCGGTCGCGCGTGTTCGGATGACGCCGGGCAGTGGCAAAATCGATATTAACGGTCGCAGTTTTGAGGAATATTTTCCCACCGGTCCCTTGCAGAACGCGGTCCTTCAGCCCCTGCAAACGGTGAAGCTGGTTAACGTTTACGATATCTCCGTTAACGCTACGGGAGGCGGCGCGACGGGTCAGGCTGGGGCGGTGCGGCTCGCGATTTCACGCGCCCTCCTCCAAATAGACGGCAACTTGCGCGGTACCCTGAAAGGCGAGGGCTTACTTCGACGGGACCCGCGTATGAAGGAGCGGAAGAAATCGGGCCAGCCGGGAGCGCGCAAACGTTTCCAGTTCTCCAAGCGCTAGTCGATCACGGCCTGGGCCCAGGCGGAATGGACGCTGTTGGCGCGGGCATGACCGGCGTCGCTGACAAGGATGGCGTCGCGCCAATGCTGGAGTTTTGCGATCCGCTTGGCTTTAGCATGCGAAGTAACCGTGCTGCTTCGATCGCTGCGTAACTATCACGATATTTGGTCATGATCGTTTCACAAATTCGGCGCGCATCTTCGATCTGATTTTTCGCCTGCAAAATCCGTGCCTGCGTTAGAAGCGCATGTGGCGCATTGAAGCTGCCAGCGTCGGTCGACGCAACCAGCTGATACATCGCCAGCGCTTCTTCCTGTTTACCCAAGGACTCGAGGTTGGCCGCCATCGCCATACGGGCAGTGCTGACAAGCTCGTGCTGGGGAAACTTGTCAACGAAGGTCTGGAGGGTGGCGTTAGCCTCGGAGAATTTCCGCTCATCACGCTGAATATTAGCGAGCAACAAATAAGCGGCGGCGGCGGCAGGGGTGTCCCCATAGCGATTGATTACTTGCAAGTACTCGTTCGCCGTTCCTGCCAAACCGAACATCGCAGAGGCGGCCGTTTCCCTCCGCTCTCGATATACGCGATAGCCGGTCAGGACGCTGATCGCGACGAGCGCGATCGCAAGCAAAGCCAAGAGCTCCTTGCGATATTTTAGCCAAAAGACCTGCGCCTCGAGTGCGGGATCAGCAGGTTGAGCTTTCGCGATTGGCATTGCTTGGAGGCGGGCGTGCTTTATGCCACGCCCCTGTATGGCGCGCAAGGTGCGAGCATCACTTCAGCTGATCACGGACCCGCAAGAGAATCGGCCCGGTCGTGAGCAAGCCGACCGCGGCAAAGGCAAATCCCGCCGCCCGCCGCGCCCTTTTTTTCAAGCTGTTGCTAATTAACAAGCCGATGCCAATCCCGAGCGCAGCGCGGGTGATCGCGATCAGCCCAAGCTCCGGCAAGGTGAGGGTAATTTTCTTTGAGCCGATACTCATCCTGTGCGACTTGCGTTACTGTTAATCCGTGCATTGCGCACCTCGATCATGCCATTGCGCACACGTACCGCGAGACATGGCTGATCATACGAAGCCGGTCCATCCAAGACGCGTCCGTTCTCTAAGGAAAAACGCGAGCTGTGCCATGGACAACGCACGCTCAATCCCTCGATCTTTCCTTCGGCGAGCGGTCCGCCAAGATGGGCGCATTTTTCCGCAAGCGCATAAATCCGTTCGCCTCGACGTAAGAGTACCAAATCCACGTCGCCGGCTCTGGCCCGGTAAAGCTTGCCTTGGGGCAGTTCGTCCAGCGGCATGATCGCGACAAATTTTTCCGGTAATTGTTGCGGCGCGTGATTCACGCCAATTTTCTCTTGATAAACGAGATGACCTCCAAGCCATGCCCCCGCCAGTGAAAAGGCGAAGCCGGTTAGGCCATTGGCAATGCCGCTGGCACGATTTCCACGTCGACGTTCCAACCATGAAAGCGAGGTAGAATGCGGTCGCGCTCAGATTAAAAAGGGCGTGCATCGCCCCCACTCGCTTTGGTTTGTCATTGGTGAACTGCCAGTCATTCAATCCTGCGATCGCGGCCCCTGTTGCCCCAATCAGTCCAATTCCCACGGCCATATCGGCACCGCGAGAAAACTTCTTATCGCCACTGGCAAATTCATACAGATCAAATACCGCAGCCGTGGTCCATGCACCCAGAGGCACATCCGTAATTACCGGATGCAAAGGATGACCGAGCCAGGTTCCATGCAGGAAGTTTCGAACCTGCTGCATGAAACTGTTTTTTTGATTGAGCGTCGCTTCGGCCACAGCGTCGAGCGATTTCTCCACCGGACCAAGCCACTGGAACTGGTTAATAATCTCGTCGATCTGTTCCATGTTAATGATTCGCATATTGTGGCGGTAACGGTTCGATTGACAAATCCGAGCGTCCGTTCCGGGTCGATTGTCTAGTGTGGAAAATGCGAACGAAACGCCGGCTATGCGCAATCCGGAGAAGGAGCCTGAAGATTGGACTACCGGCGATGAACCAATGACCGGACCGCAGCGCTCGTATCTGCAAACGCTCTGCCGCGAGGCAGGCGAGCAATTTAATGACAAGTTGACCAAGGCTGAGGCTTCAAAGAAAATTGAGGAGTTACAGGCGAAAACCGGGCGCGGCAAATAAACTTCGATCTAGCCGCGGCGCTCTGCCGCCGCGTGAGTCCCGCGGTTACCGAGCGATCCTCTCCCATGGCCGGTGAACGCTGGGCCTAAACCCCGCTACAACGAGCGGAAAGGTTTGTGCGCCCGATAGAGCTGGAGACGGGCCTGGAATTTGGGGCGCACTTCTTCACCCGAGGGCAGCACCGAAAGCGCCTTTAGCTCGAAATGTTCCGCTTCCGCGAAGTTCCCAGTCTCGGCGTAGGCAGCGGCGAGAGTATCAATTTGATCGGCATCTTTCCATTTGTCGATAGCACACGCGCGCGACGCGAGGTCGATCGCTTCTTTTCCATTGCGATAGCGTGCTTCGGGGCAGGTCGCGCGAAACCAGGCAGTGTTGTTTAGCGCATCAGGGTCGCGCGGATTGCGTCGCACCGCCGCGACCAGGTCGGCCTGCGCTTTATCAAATTGACCCAGGTGAAAGTAAGCGTTACCTCGTTCGCTCAAAGGCAGAGCCAGACTGCTATTCCGTTGTCGCACCGCAATCGCGCGCGTCATTGCTTCCACCGCTTCCCGGTAACGATTCGTGCGATTGTAAATGACGCCGGCATCGTAGTAACCGAGGTCGAGCTGCGGATCGATCCGAATGACCTCAAGAAAATCGCGCAGAGCGTCTTCTCGGCGTCCGAGATGTTTGTAGGCCAACCCGCGAAAGCGATATGCGAGTGCAAGGTTCTTCGCATTGTCGTGCTCTTGTTCAATCGCCTTCGTTAGAAACCTGACCGCTTCCATGTTATTCTGCGTTAATTCCGCGGCGATGCCGCGGCCAAGGTCAGTACTTACATCGATCATCACACCCGATCCGCTGCTGCCAATTGGAGCTTCGGGTTGGTGCTTTTTGGCATTCTCCGGTAGGCGCGGATTTGTCGGTCCAGGTGGGGCTGAACCCTGCCCCTGTGCCCCGGGGCGACAAATCGCGAAGCAAACGATTAATAAAGCGAAAGCTCTCATCGCGTCATCTCATTACGGCAAATTCTGCCATCGGAAAATCCGAAAGGAACATGCCGGCTGGCCCTACAATGACAGGGTCAATAGCACATTGCGTCTTCGGGCACGGGCTTCCAGCCCGTTCTTTTGCGCCATCCCTTGCCACAAACCTCCGATAGTTGCCCGGCAGGATGCTGGCCGCAGCGGGCAAAATACTCACGCTCTCTTCATCACGCGTGTCGCGATGCCAGAGAGCGCCCGGAACTCATGAACGCGTTCCACGCCGTTTCGAGAATCTGATTTGAGCGGACGTCCGCGTGTCACCTTTGAGATATTTTTTCATCAAAGCCAGTGCCTCACGATTTTCCCGCGTGGTACTGGAGATGGTGCAGTCCGAAGGAATGATCAGGTCCTAATCGCGCTATGGCGTCGTTAGCGGTAAAGAGGACGCAATAATTCCCGGCAATGCCAGTAATGATGAGCCGTCGTGATCCCAGATAGCGCAATTGCGAACGAAACGTCCGTCCAGTTACTTCTTCTTCTTGCTGCGACCGCCTTTTCTTCCGCCTTTACGCGAACTTGCCTTGCTCGTTTTCTTGCCGCGCCCAGATCCGCTCTTTTTCCCACCGCCACTTGATTTGTTGACCGTTGCCCAAGCGCGTCGTTCTGCTTCTTTCTTCGAAGTCCCGCGCTTCTCGTAACCTTCTTCAATGTCCTCGGCCTGGCGTTTCTGTTTGCTGCTATATTTCGATTTACTTCCTCTTGCCATTTTTCCCTCCGTCTGAAATTCGCCGCCCACGAGGTCTCCGGTCTTATCGTTCAGGCACATGCAATACGCGCATTTGCCTCCAACCTGCCGAAACGTGTATGGATGGATGCACTTTGGAACGGACTTTCTGCCGTGCTCGGCCTTGGAGTGGAGCCGAAGAATCTCACCTTTCTTCAGATTTCAATCCGCGGAATCATCGTCTTGCTTGCAACTCTGGTCATGCTCCGGCTTGGTCACAAGCGCTCGCTCGCGCGCAAGACCGCTTTCGACGCCGTTCTCCTTGTCATACTTGCGTCGGTCCTGTCTCGCGCGATTAACGGGAGTGCAGCATTCTTTGCTACACTCGGTGGCGGCTTCGTCATTGTGTTCCTCCATCGACTGCTCGCGTGGGCGGCTTACCATTCGCATGCGCTCGGTCTGCTCCTCAAAGGCGCGCCTGAAGTGATCGTGCAAGATGGTCAGTTGCGGCGATCGGTGATGCGCAGCAATCACGTCAGTGAACACGATTTGGAGGAAGATTTGCGACTCGATGCCAATTGCGAGAGTCTCGAAGAAGTCCGCGTTGCTCGGATCGAACGCAGCGGCGACATCAGCTTTATCAAGAAAAAAGAATAAGCAGCGTGGGCCAGGCAAATTGGCTGCAACAAACGGCCCGATGCAATAGCGGAATCGCGGAATCATTCCAGTCGACCTTCAGTGTTCGTTGGGTTTGCCTCCTATTGTTTCATTTCTTTGTTTTCGACGCGGATCGCATATTCATCGGGTTTAATACAGCGCCCGGCCCGACTGGCGTAAACCTGTGTAAACTCGGTCCCGAAAAGCAGGATCTGCGATGAATAGTAAACCCAAAGCAGAAGGGTAATCAGCGAGCTGGCTGCGCCGTAAGCGGAGGCAGCGCTCCCGCTGCCCAGATAAAGACCGAGTGCCCATTTACCGATGGCGAAGAAGATCGCGGTCATGCCGGCCCCAATCCAGACGTCGCGCCAGCGGATTTCTGCGTCCGGCAAGAATTTGAAAATGATGGCGAACAACAGGATACTCTCGAGCGCGAGTGAAACCAGCAACAAAAAACAAATCCCTCCCACCATGGCAAAGGAGAGAAAACGTGAGCGCAGGAATCCCCAAATGCCGCCGCCCGGTTTTGCTTTCACTCCCCACACCGTGTTGAGCGCGTCCTGGAGCTGACCGAAAACGCCGCTTGCGCCGAAGAGCGCGAGCAGTACGCCGATTACGGTTGCGAGAACGCTTTTGTTTGGTTGCGCCGCCTTTTGCGCGATGTTTTGCACCACCTCAACGGCGCTCTTGTCCAGGAAATAGCTCATTTGCTCAGAAATCTTGTTCCAGGCGCCGGCAGGATCGTTCCGGAACAGCAGCCCGACGATCGCGAGCAGAACAAGGATTAATGGCGCAAGAGAGAAGACGGTGTAGTAGGCAAGAGCGGCCCCGAGCTGGGGCGCTTTGTCCGTGATCCATTCCTGTGCCGTTTGCTTCAACAAATCGATTGAAGTTGCGAAAAATGAATTTTTTGTTCGGGCCAAGCGAATCCTCCGCATGAATTATCGCCCTAGTGCCGCCCTGAGGACGCACCTGTTCTTATTGCGGAATTGTTGCGCTTTGCAGCTAAGGCGTGTCGTCGGCAGATTCGCGGGTTGCTAAGCAAGTATAAAATTGGACCTTGCGCGCTAGACGCGGAACGTCGGTGGCGATGTTGCACGATAAGCTTTTTATTCCCGGCCCGGTTGAAGTCTCAGAAAAGACTTTGGCCGCGTTCGCGCGGCCGGTGATTGGCCATCGTAGCGAAGCTTTCAAAAATCTATATCGGGGAATTCATCCGCGCTTGCAGGAACTTTTCGGCACTAAGCAGCCGGTTTTCCTCTCGACCTCGTCGGCTTGGGGCGTGATGGAAGCCGCCATTCGCAATGTAGTCCGCAAGAAAGTGCTCTGCTGCATGTGCGGGGCATTTTCCGACAAATGGCTCGATGTGGCACGGCGTTGCGGTAAGGAAGCTGAGCCACTGCAGGTTGAATGGGGCCGGCACATCGATCACCACACGATCGACGCCCGGCTAGCCAGTGGGCAATTCGACACCGTCACATTGATTCACAACGAAACTTCCACCGGTGTGATGAATCCGCTGGCCGAGATTTGCTGCGTGCTGGCCAAATACCCGGAAATCGCGCTCATCGTCGACACCGTCTCATCTTTTTCAGCTGTCCCGATCTCGATGGACGCGCTCGGTATTGATATGATGCTTACCGGCAGCCAAAAGGCGCTGGCATTACCGCCGGGTTTTTCTCTTTTTAGTGTCTCAGAACTTGCATTCGAGCGCGCCTCAGAAAACGAAAATCGGGGTTATTACTTTGATTTTCTCGAATTCAAAAGACAGCAAAGCGAATTCATGACGCCGAGCACGCCGAGCATTGGTCATGTTTACGCGCTGCAATCAAAGCTCGACGAAATATTTACCGAAGGAGTGGAGAACCGATTCGCGCGCCACAGGCGTACCAATGCGCTCGTTCATGAGTGGGTTCAAACACGCGGCTTCGAGTTTTTCGCCGAAGAAAATTTCCGATCGATTACGCTCACTTGCGTGAAGAACAGTCGCGGAATTGATGTGCCGAAGCTGGCGCGCGACTTGCGCGAAAAGCATCACCTCGTGATCGACGGCGGCTATGGCAAGATTAAAGGTCAGACATTTCGTCTCTCCAACATGGGTGATGAGACCGAGGAAAGCGTTTCGCATTTGCTCGCCTGTCTGGACGACTGTCTTTGATGATTGATTGACAGCCGGTGCTTTCAGCCGGCGCGAAAGCTTTGTTATGAAGCTCTTGCTGGGCGCGTTTGCACTTTTTCTTTCGGGTGACCTCAGCCCTGCCGCAAGTTTGGAGGAGGTCGCCAATTTCCCAAATCAGCAAATCACCGGTGTTAGTCTTTCAAAGAATGGACGCATCTTCGTAAATTTTCCCGATTGGTCTGATGATCACACGATCTCGGTCGCCGAATTAATTGATCGCCAGCCGAAGGCGTTCCCAAACGAGGAATGGAACAAACCAGGATCGCCCGCTACGCATTTCGTCTGCGTGCAAAGCGTCGTTGTCGACGGAAATGACGCGCTTTGGGTACTTGATCCGGCAGCGCCAAAAATGCAGGACCCGGTTCCCGGTGGACCGAAGCTGGTCAAGATCGATCTAAAAACAAATCACATCGTGCAGACGGTTCCTTTTCGGCGAAGAGATCGCGCCAAAGAAAAGTTACCTAAACGATGTGCGTATAGATACGAATACAGCTACCGCCTACATCACGGAGTCGGGCATGGGTGCGATCGTCGTGGTTGATCTAAAAACAGGCAAGGCGCGCC
>QHNB01000159.1 GCA_003217965.1 Verrucomicrobiota bacterium
CCAGTTCACCGCGTTCGACGCACAGATAGCCCAGATTATTGTGGGCAAAGTCGTTGTCAGAAGTCACGGCGAGAGCATGGGTCCAAAGGATCTCGCTGTTGCGCCAATAGGAAGTCTGAATGAATGCCGTCCACGCCAGGGCAACGATGATTATTACCGCGGTGGCTACAGCGAACCGTGATCTGGACTGACGGACTGCTGCCACGTCAGCAACGAGCCAAACTACAAGCAGAAACAGACCAATGTGGGGAAGGTAGGTATAGCGATCGGCATGGCCTTGTTCTCCAACCTGAACCAGGCCAATTACTGGGACGAGCGTTCCGAGATACCAGAACCATCCGGTGAACAGGTAAGGTCGTTCCCTTCGCAAAACGATTGCTGCCGCAGTGATGGCGAGCAGGAATCCGATCGCGAGAATGACTTCCCAAATTGGCAGGGCGTTATTTGGATGAGGATAGAAAACGGCGAGGCCTGTCGGCCACAATGTCTTCCAGGCATAAATCACATAACTCACCAACGCGTTTTGCACACGCCAGAGAAACGGCAATGGCGGAATCGCGCCCGTAGCGCGTTTTTGCAGGATAAATGTGATGACACAGCAGCCCCCGGAAAGAACGAGCAAGGGAATCTTTTCTAGAAAGAGGCGTCGTGTAACGCCCCTTTGATTGCGGGACTTTAAGATTCTGCCCTTTCCTTTTGATAAGGAGGGTTGTTCAAAACGACGTAGCGGCCAGTAATCTAAAAGGAGAAGGATGACGGGTGCGCTTGCCAGCATTGGCTTG
>QHNB01000160.1 GCA_003217965.1 Verrucomicrobiota bacterium
TTTGCCACAGCACCCGAAACAGCAGAAGCACTGCGATTGTATGCAACAGAATGTTCGTAAAATGATGGCCACCAGCGTTCAAACCATACAGCTGGCAGTCCAGCATGTGCGAGATAGTGGTTAGCGGATGCCAATTGCGTGCGTGCGGATGAGTAAATGCAGCCAGTACTCCATTAATCGTTAGTCCTCTTGCGATGTCGGGCGTGTTGTAGACGTAGAGGTCATCGTCGAAGTTAACGAAGCCGTAGCCGAGGGTCCGGCCGAATACGGACCAGGTGATGCCAGCGAGCAAAAGGTATATAAAAATAGTTTCGCCGCGAGACGTTAGTCGTCGGGCCGCCGGTGGCGAATTCACCATACGATTATGAACTTCTTCCGCTTTGAGAGGCCGAGCGCCGCGACGCGGTTTGGAAGGAGGAGCGGCCATCTGTAAGGCTCGGATCGCGCAGCGGTCTCTTGGCCTGGTAAAGAGCAATGTTATTCCGGAGCTCGGCGGCCAGACCAGGGTTGCCCTGGCGATTAGCTAATTCAACGGCCCGCTGCGCGGTTTCAATTGCCTGGGAGAACCGGCTATTCTCCGCATAGGCCGCGGCCAATGTCCGGAAAATCATCGGTATCTTGCCGCCAGAGAGTTGCAGAGCTTGTTCTGCCAGCCGGACCGCCTGCCTGCCGTCCCGGAGCGATTCTTCGGGAGAGGCTGCAAACACCCATGCTAGGTTGCTCATGGCATTTCCGTTTTCGGGCTGGATCGCCAGCACTGTCTCCCATTGCTCGACCGCTTCCCGGATGCGGCCCTGCCGGGCAAGAACAGTGCCCAGGATATTGCGTCCTTCTTCGTTATTGGGTTCTAGCTCCAATAATTTGCGATAATGAACCATGGCATCGGCGAGTTGTCCTTTTTGAAGGAAAGCTTTGGCAAGGTTATCATGGGCGGGCGCGTTTTCAGGACGGAGATCCGCGGCTCTTTGCAACTTGGAAATGGCTTCGTCCAATTTTCCCTTTTGAAGAAGAACGATACCGAGGTTGTTTTCGGCAACATCGTTGTTCGAGGTCACGGCAAGGGCATGGGTGAAGAGCGTTTCGCCATCGTGCCAATAAGATGTTTGACCCCACGCCGCCCAACTCAAAACGCCAATTACGACGACCGCATTGATGCTCAAGATTTCGTATTGGCGACTCCAGCGCGCAGTCAGATCAGCTACGGCCCAGGTCAGGACAAAGACCAATCTGGGGTAGATAAGTGTAGCGATCGGCGCGCCCTTGCCATCCCACTTGCACTAGCCCGATTACTGGCATCAGCATTCCCAGATACCACAGCCAACCGGTGACGAAGTAACGTCGCGTTGTTCGCAGCGAAATCGCTGCTGTCGTAATGAAGATTAGAATCGCAAGCGACAGGATGATTTCCCAAAGCGGTAGCCGATTCTCCGGGTGCGGATACAAGACCGCCAGCTTCACCGGCCAGAGCGATTGAGAATTAATCCGGTGCACGTGCGGCGCTACCTTTCGTGGGAAAGGCGGCTTAAGGGTTCCGATTGTAAATCAAGATGTAGTCTTTTAGATCCCCAACCGATGGAGGAACATCTCCAAAGAAGTAATCCGATTCTTTCGGCGTAATGTTTACAAGACCGGCTACAGCATAATTTTGTGCTGTGTATTCGTTTGCCCAGGTAAAGATTAACCGTTCAGATGCGGGACGCCACAGCCAGGAATAAAACATTCCGACGGAGATCAGGTACCTTGGACGCGCGCGTTCGATCTCGCGAATCATCTCCTGTTGCATCAGGTGTGCATACTTTTGCGGCTCCATTAAGCCATACGTGTAAATATATCCTGTCGCCGAATGTCTCTGTGAATAAAAATAAATCTCTGGCTCCGATCCCAAGATCGCGATCGTATCATCGGGGCTTGAATGTTCTCGCAGATAAGCTGCGATCCTAACTGATTCGGCGAATGGATTCGGGCCGTAGCTCATCCGGCAAGCTTCAACTGGAGAAGCCTCAAAAAAGAATCTCTTGTCCCAAAGAATTGGCAAGGCTAAGGCCGTTCCAAGCAGCAGAAACGGGACAAATCTAACCACGATCCTCCGAGCGGCCATCAGATCCGACAGGTTGATGATTGCAACGCTGACAAGCAGCGAAACAGCAGGTAGAACTAGAATAAAATAGTGTTCTCGGAAATAAAATCCCGGGCATAGCGCCAACGCCGAGAAGAGGAGGAAGCTGAGGAGAAAAATTGTGCTAGCGCGCGTTCGCTGATCCCACAAACCGGAAACTATTCCAACTCCGGCCAACACCCAGAGTGTCCAGCCAGCTCCAATCACTTCCTGCGCGCTCTGGAAGAAAATCCGTGGCGCCCGATTGAGGGGAATGACGCTGGCATATTGGCGCGCATACTCGATTGTCCAAAACCAGAATTTGTCGAATACACCTGCGTACCAGAGAAGGAGACAAGTAGCCCCGAAGGGCAGAATTACACCGGCGCTGAAGATCAGACTTCGCAGAAAGATTCGCTTTAGCTTGTATGCGCGGTGGCTGTCTTTGCAGATGAGATAAATCGCTCCAAATAGAACGAAGAGAACCGCCGGCTGCTTCATCAGCATGCCAATGCCGAACAGCAATCCGGTCGCGAATGCTCGCCCGAACGCATGCTGCTCCAACTCCGAAAGTTTTAGGATCAATAGTGTCCCACCAAGAACAGGTACCATGACAAAATTCGTGGCGTGAGCGGCTAACCCAAGGACGGCTGGACTCACAGAGAGAACGGCATAGCTCGTGGCTGCGGCGATTCCCGCCGTCGAATTCCCCAGCCGTCGGCCCAGGAAGAAAATCAGCGCGATTGTGGCAGCGTTCACTAGGAGCAGCCCTAAGTGAATTCCAGTGATTGTTTGTCCGAAAATTGACATGATGACCGCATAAGCGGCATAGGTTCCTGGAAACTTCATGTTGTAGGCGAGCTTGTATGGAGGAATGCCTTGCAGCATTAGCTGGCCCGCATACGCGTATTCGCCTTCGTCCCGCTCCAGCGGAATGCCCAGGAGTCGGATTCGGATCGCAATGGTGACGCTAAAAACGATGATTGCTAAACACCACCACGGCAAACGCAGGATTTTGTCTTCGCTATCGATCTTTCCCCTCACGAAAGGTGCTATTCCGACGAGAAACGTTGGCTTGCAACTGAGCGATTTCTATGGGCTGCATTTTCGTCGATTCCATATATCTCTTTCGGCTTACACCGGGTGGAACGGCGATCGTTTATCGTAGGATCGAGCGTGCACGAAATCGCTAAGCGTCGCTTTTCTTCACATAGTCGCGCGTGCGTTTTTGCTCTGGTTCTGACAGCGGTGACGATCTTCGCGTATCGGCCGGCGTGGAATGGCGGATTCCTCTGGGACGATGACGCTTATGTGACAAATAATGAGCTGCTGACTGCGCCCGATGGTTTGAGGCGGATTTGGTTCTCCCTGGACGCGCCCTCCCAATATTTCCCGCTGGTTTATACCACGTTTCGCATCGAGCGAGCATTTTGGGGACTAAGCCCTTCTGGCTATCACTGGGTCAACCTTTTGCTTCATGTTGCCAACGCGCTGCTGGTGTGGCTGGTCCTGGCGCGTCTAAAGGTGCCGGGCGCATGGCTGGCGGCGGCGATTTTCGCTCTGCATCCGGTGCAGGTGGAATCTGTTGCCTGGATCACGGAACGCAAAAACGCGCTGATGGGTTTTTTCTTCCTGCTCACACTGGTCGCCTGGATCCGGTTTATCGATGAACGAACGAAACATCGGTGGGGCTTTTACGGTCTGGCACTGGTCCTCTATGGGCTTGTGCTTTCAGCGAAATCAACGGCCTGCACACTGGCAGTGGCGTTGCTCTTGATTTTGTGGCTGCAGAAAAAGCCGATCAATCGAGAAAGAATTATTCAGATCGTCCCATTTTTTCTTCTCGGTTTGGGAATGGCCATGCTCGCGGTCTGGTGGGAACGATTTCACCAGGGTACGCGTGGGACGCTCTTCGCAATCGGTCCGATTGAGCGCGTCCTCATCGCGAGTCGCGCGGTCTGGTTTTATCTAAGCAAGCTCGTCTGGCCATCGGATCTAAGTTTTATCTACCCGCGTTGGACCATTTCATCCGCGAATCCTCTCGACTATGGATGGTTATTAGCCGGAGCTGGATTATGCGTCTGGATATACTTCGCCAGGCGTTACGTGGGCCGCAGCGTCGAGGTCGCAGCCGTATTTTTCGTCGCGACACTAAGTCCGGTTCTGGGGTTCATGATGCTCTACACATTTCGCTACACCTTCGTGGCGGATCACTACCAGTATCTGGCTTGCATCGGACCAATTGCGCTGGCTTCGGCAGGTGTGGCCACGCTGGCTGGCAGTTTTAAGCCCCGAAAGCATTTGAGATTGGCCTTGGGCGCGGCGGTGTGTCTGACCGGAACTTTAGTGGTCCTGACGTGGCGACAAGCGGCAATGTATGCTGATATCGAAGCGCTCTGGCGGATGACGCTGGCTAAAAATCCAGGATGCTGGATGGCTCACAATAATTTGGGCATCGTCCTTTTTCAGAAAGGCGAAATTGACGAGGCAATTGCTCATTACCGGAAGACCTTGCAAATGCAGCCCGATTTTTCGGACGCAGATTACAATCTTGGCAACGCTCTCCTCCAGAAAGGCAAAGTCGACGAGGCGATCGTCCACTGCCAGAGAGCTGTAATGATTCAGCCGAATGATCCAGATGCTCAGGTCGCTTTGGGCAATGCTCTTCTTCAAAAGCAACGAGTCGATGAGGCGATTGTTCATTACCAAAAAGCATTGACCGTGCGACCTGATTATTTCCTCGCCCAACACGCCCTTAGCCATGCCTTTCTTGAAAGAGGCGAGGCCATTCAACATTACGAGAAAGCGTTGGCGATTTCTCCACAATCCGTTTCTGCTCTAACTAACCAAGCGTGGCTGCTGGCCACATGTTCCGACGCGTCTTTCCGGAACGGGACCAAGGCAGTTGAACTCGCGCGACGAGCTAATCAACTTTCAAGCGGTAGCAACACGCTTGTGCTGCGCACATTGGCAGCAGCGTATGCGGAAAATGGGCAATTTGGAAAAGCCGTTGAAATTGCGCGGGCTGCGGTGCAATTAGCACGGACCCAGGGCGACAACTCATTGACCTGGGCATTCCAGCAAGAAATTCCGCTTTATGAGCTGGGTTTGCCGTATCACGAAGCAAAGTAGGGTCGGCTGCTAGCCGTTTTGTTCGGCAGAGGTCGGTGCTCTCCAAGATCCCGGTTTGGCCACGAGAGTGATCAGAGTCGTAAACATAGGGAATTTAAGTTCCGCCTCGTAATTTGAGACGGGTCGGAAGGTTCTCGTTTACGGCCAGCGGAAAGTGGCATAACCGCTGCTCCTATTCTTCATAATTGCCATGGTTTTCGTAAGGGTGTGCCCATTTCCTCCCAGACGAGGCTTAGCCTTGGCTTTTGCTCTTCTCGCCGCCTCAGTGGTGAGCTGCTTCGCCGACCCCCTCCTGTTTCCAGTGAAAGCGACGCCTTATGACAATCAGATGGCGCGAATCCGGCCGATTCTGACATCCTTAAATTCCACAGGGGGGCAGAATCTTTCGCTAGCTGTGGTAAATCACTGGATCGAAGACTTGCGCAGCATTCCCTACGTCTTCTCGACGCAGTGGATGACTCCGGCAGAAGTTGAGCGGGCTCCTGCCGCCGATTGCAAAGGTAAATCAGTTCTTTTGTATCAGCTGATGTGCGGGCAAGGCGCCACGAATGTGCGACTCGTAATTGGCAAACGGGCACCCGCCAGCCTCCTGACCCACACTTGGGTGGAATGGACGACCCGGTCGGCTACCTACGTGCTTGATCCGACGATCAACCGGTCCGCCTGTTCAATCAGGCAAATTCCAAGTAACTCCTACATTCCCTATTACGTCTACGCTGGCGCGCAAAAATATCGCGCAACCGAGCCCGTTAATCTTTACGCGGGATTGTCGCACACAAGCGACGAACTTCTCGTCGCTGAAAGATAACAGGCCAAACGCTTAAGGAGGATGATTTTCTGGTCGGCTGAGACACCGCGCCTAGAGTGCATCACGCAAAATGGAGAATATTTCCGTACTCTCCATTGTGCCCCGAAGTTTTTGTGTGCGCGGGCCAGTTCCGCCTGCCACAGGGTCTTCCAACGCATTCAGGGCGTAGGGCGAGTCCAAAGCGGCCGGCTCTGTATTGAGCGAATCACGCGCGCTCGGTTGATCCGTGTTCTCGTGAACTCTTGCGCCGTTAGGGCCGGTTGCCCAGGTAACCCAAG
>QHNB01000346.1 GCA_003217965.1 Verrucomicrobiota bacterium
CAGACGGTTGGGCGAGCGGCTTCATGACGCACGAAGGTTCGACCGGCTTGATTCGCGTTGGTATCGCAAACGGCGCTCGCTAAATCATTTTCACGAGCGCTCAGACTCCGCTGCTTCGGCTTCGGCGGTCAGCCTCTTCACGTAGTTTTGCGCATCCGTCAGACTGCCTTCCGTTGCCGAAAGATAAATATTCGTCGCTTTGATTCTATCTCCAGCAGCGACGGCCTTAACAATCTCCTCGTGCTCTTCTGGTTTCAATTCCCGTTTCATGCGTGGAGAGCACTGAGCCACTGTTCGAGCGCTCGTCTAGCTGTTTGATTATGGCGGTTTCCGCAGGCGATTGGAGTTGGCGCTTAACTCGCAGCGCATTACTGCGGCGTGTGAGTGCGCTTATACTGTTCGAGCACGTCTTCCGCAATCATGAACAGAGTTTGTGTTCCCCTCGAGTGCCATTCATCATTCCCATAGTCTTTTTGTGCCTCGTCGTGAACAAGGCCATGCGTTCCCGGCACAAAGGCGTCGATTATCTTTGGACGGAGCAGTTGCGAATTGCGCTTAACTTCAATGGCAATGCCGGGCAGCTTATTTATTAACGCATTGCTGAGAAGGGCATTGTCAAAAGCCTCAGGGACCTCAATTGTGATCGTGCAACCCTGATAAAAGGCCATCAGGAAAACTACGTAATGTGTATCGTTTGCAAGACTAAAGCGCACGCCTAATGAACTGTGCGTTTCGCGAAATCCAAGTTTCCAATGTCTCCGATCCGAGTTAGACAACCGGCTTCAAATCCTCATTCGTGATCGTCTCGACAACCTTCCAGCCGTCATCGAGCACCTTGTTTCTCCTTGACCGTTCCACGCGCGCGCGCGCGTGGAAGGGATCGGGGCTATTCCGAATACTAGGCGAATTTTGTGTTAAATTAGCGATCGTGCCAGAACCAACCCCGTTTGAGAAGTTTCGCGCTCTAGTCAGGCGCACGGTTGCCGTGCCCAAGAGCGAGATTGAGGCGCGGGAAGTTAAATACCGCAATGGACGCAAGAACAAGCACCGGAGACGGCATCGTTAGGGTGCTGCAAGCTGCGCTTCGAGTTTGGGAGTTGAAACATCGGATCAAAGATTAGTTTGTCGCTTGAAGGTTGAGTTGCGCCCGTTCCTACTTCGCACGACCAATCATGAAATACTGGGAGATCATCGCTGACAAGCTGAGCGCAGCAGGCTGGACGTGGGCTATTGTAGCGCTGTTACGCAGCAGGGCTGGCGCTAGGTGGTTGACGCGCACTGGGGCGAGGGTCGCCGCTTTATCATGGAATCTGACGAGCCGCTGAGCGCTGAAGGGAAACGTTGGATCCAGCGCGTCACGAGCAGCGCGCCGACGTGAAAGCCGTCACGCTCCACCGTTTCCGCGTTGAGAAAACTGACGGACCCTGGACGTTTTTTTGTCGCCGCCCCCGCGCTTCAGCTCGCCCGCATCCACCGGCTTGCCCAATACCACGCGAATTGCATGCGGCCGCGGGAAAAACTTTCCAGGTGGCAGAGCTTCGCGTGTGCCGTGAACGAAAACAGGAATCACGGATGTCGGAAAATGATCCAATAACATTCCAATTCCTGGCTTGAATTCTTGAAGTTTCCCGCTGGGGGAGCGTTCGCCTTCGGGAAACCAAACCAGGTTTTTTTTCTTTTTCAGAATGATCGCGCCAAAGGCCAGGCTCGAACGCGCGGCGCGCATCGGCTCGACCGGCAAAATCTTTCCCAACCGGCTGAGGAAACGCATCAATGGGTTGACGAAGATGATGCCAGTCCAACCGGCCCAATAGGTATTGCGCAGCTGGCTCCAATCGAGTAGTGCGGCGATTGCGAACGGATCGAGATAACTGACATGGTTGGGTGTGAGGACCCATTGTCGATCTTGCGGTAAGTACTCCAATCCCTCGCCACGGACGCGACAGAGCAGATGCATCAATACTCGATTCACGGCGTAGAGAAAGCGTGCCATCCCCGCAGCGACCGGACCGAGCGGCTCGAGCCACTGCTTTTGTTTCTCATCGAGAACTTCGTCCGGATTTTTCAGCGGATCGAGCGCTTCGCCTTCGCCGCCCTCGGTGACTTCGCGCAGGAGATCGCGCACGGTCTCGATGCGCGCGATCGCCTCCTCGCTCAATTCCACTCCGCTCGATTCGCCGATTTCGAGCGTCAGATTCAGCCATTCAAGTGAGTCGATGCCGAGGTCGAACTGCGGACTTGTGTCCGGCGTCAGTCGCTTGCCGCGGTATCGTTTTGCGAGCAATTCCCAAACAGATTGCGCAGAAGAATCTTCGAGCAACGCGCGATCTTCGCCCGACATTTCCTCGACAGACATCGGCTGGGCGGCGGCAGCTTTCTCGCCGCCTTCTTTCGCTTCTTTGTAGCGCTCGGCCAGGCGATGCCGTCGGATTTTGCCAAGCCGCGTGCGCGGCAAGGCATCGGGAGTGATCGCGTAATCGGAAATACGCTGATGACTCGGCAGCCGCTTTGAAGCTGTTTCGATCGCCTTGCGCACGGCATCTTTTCCATCGTCGCTGCTCGCCCGGTCCGGGACTATGAGCGCGACAAGTTTCCCTTTTTCCCCGAGCACGCCAATCTCGCGAATAGCGGATTCCTCAGCATAAGCCGCCTCGACATCCTCGGTTTGAATCTTCTCGCCGCTCTCGGTTTTGATCAGGGTGGAGAGACGACCGAGCACGTGAAGCTCACCATTGTCATCGAAATAACCCAGGTCGCCGGTTCGGAACCATCCATGTTCGGTAAAGGCCTCGTCAGTCTTGTCTGGAAGAT
>QHNB01000347.1 GCA_003217965.1 Verrucomicrobiota bacterium
ACACCTCACCGGGTCCAAAAAAGGGTGCGATCACGGGCAATGCGGCGCTTGCACCGTTCTCATAAACGGGCGTCGCGTAAATTCCTGTCTGACCCTGGCAGTGGTGAACGATGGCGCCGAGATCACTACGATCGAGGGACTAGCTAATGGCGAACAGTTACATCCGATGCAAGCGGCATTCATTAAGCATGACGGATTTCAATGCGGTTATTGTACTCCGGGGCAGATCTGCTCGGCCGTGGCGTTGGTCAAGGAGGGACATGCGAAAGACGACGCCCAGATACGCGAGTGGATGAGTGGCAACATCTGCCGCTGCGGCGCTTATGTTAACATCTTGGCGGCAATCAAGGAGGCGCGCGATCAATCAGGCGCGGCAGTGAAGGGATGAATCCGTTCGTCTATTCCCGTGCAGCTGATGCGCAGCAAGCGGTCGCCGGAATTGCCGGGCAAACAAACAGCAAGTTGCTCGGTGGGGGAACGAACCTAGTCGATCTGATGAAGATGGGCGTGGAGACACCCTCGCAGCTGGTTGACATCAATCGATTACCGCTGACGCAGATCGAGGAGTTGCCGAATGGCAAAGGTGTACGGGTAGGGGCCTTGGTACGCAATTCGGACATGGCCGAGCACCCACTAATTACAAGTCGTTATCCAGTGCTGAGCCAAGCGGTCCTCGCTGGCGCGAGTCCACAGTTGCGCAATCTGGCGACAACGGGCGGCAATCTCCTACAGCGGACCCGTTGTTATTATTTTTACGATCCGGCCTTTCCTGCCTGCAATAAGCGCAAACCTGGCAGCGGCTGCGGCGCCCTCGACGGATTCAATCGCATTCATGCCATTCTCGGACAAAGCGACCAATGCATCGCGACACATCCGAGTGACATGTGTGTAGCGATGGCTGCGCTCGATGCTGTCGTGCGCGTGCAGGGACCGAAAGGAGAGCGCGAAATTGCGTTTGCCGATTTTCATCGTCTGCCTGGCAATACTCCGGATCGCGACACAAACCTGGCGCGCGACGAATTGATCACCGCTGTCGATTTGCCGGCCATCCCATTCGCGACTCGCTCGCACTACTTGAAGATTCGAGATCGGGCGAGTTACGCGTTTGCGCTGGTGAGCGTGGCCGCGCTGTTGGACCTCGACGGTGGCCAGATTAGATCGGTGCGGATTGCCCTCGGCGGTGTTGCGCATAAACCGTGGCGAGCACTCAAAGCCGAAAAACAGCTCGCTGGCAAAAAACCGGACCCGGCGAAACGTGCGATCGTGCGCGCGCTCACCACGGTTGCGGCGATCGCTTGAGGACGTGAAATGGCTGAGGGCGATATCACTGTTCTACCTCCTGTTGCGCAGCCCATATCGCGAGTTGACGGAAAATTCAAAGTAACTGGCGTTGCAAAATACGCGGCCGAATTTACGCGGGCAGATTTGGTCTTTGGACAATTAATTCAGAGCGCGATTGCCAATGGTCGCGTTGTTTCGATCGATACCTCAGCGGCAAAGTCGGCACCGGGAGTAATCGGTATTCTGACTCGAGAAAACGCCCCGCGGTTCAAGCCTTATCCCGACCAATTAACAAAGAGAGGCGGGACGGGGGAATCCCGGGTCCCGTTGCAAGACGATGAGATTCATTGGGTCGGACAGCACCTTGGGGTCATTGTGGGCGACACCTTAGAACACGTCCAGCACGCGGTGTCGCTGGTGCGTGTGCAATATGTATCCGCTGCGCCGCGCCTGGCGATGGATGATCCGGCCGCGCGAAAGGAGTCCTGGTTGCCCGAGTATATCTTCGGGCGGGACAAACTTCAGGAAAGCCGCGGTGATGCGAACTCCGCGTTCGCTTCGGCTGAAACACGCATCGATGCGACCTACAGCACGCCAATCGAGAATCACAATCCAATCGAAACGTATTCCACACTAGCAATGTGGGAAGCACCCGACCGGGTCGTGATTCATGAAGCGACCCGCGGGATCAAACAACTGCAAAAGATTGTGGCCGGCGCGTTCAACCTACCGATTGAGAATATCCGAATCATTTCACCGTTTGTTGGCGGCGCGTTTGGCTCAAAGGGTTTTCAATGGAGTCACACACTCCTGACGGCCGCCGCGGCTCGGTTGGTTAATCGACCGGTCAAGCTAACGTTTGCGCGTCCACAGATGTTCGACTCGGCCGGCCAACGGGCACACACGTCGCAAGCGCTTTCTCTCGGAGCCGATCGAAATGGCAAACTGGTCGCACTACGTCACGCTACAACGACACATTGTTCGCCGGTTTCGGAATACGCGGAGTCCTGCGGACTTTCATCGCGCATGCTTTATTCGTGCCCGAATGTCGCGGTTTCGCATCGGTTAATGCGATTGAATCTAACCACGCCTTGCCCGATGCGGGCGCCGGGAGAGGCGGCGGGCGTTTTCGCGCTCGAATGTGCGATGGACGAACTCGCCTATAAACTTGCAATCGATCCGGTTGAGCTACGCATTCGCAACTATGCCGATACAGACGAGAACGAGAAGCGCCCTTGGACGAGCAAACATTTGCGAGAGTGCTATGAGCGCGGCGCACAAAAATTTGGCTGGTCGAATCGAAATCCAAAACCAAATTCAATGCGTACGGCCGACGGATCCCGAATCGGCTGGGGAATGGCGACCGCCATTTATCCTGCAAATCAACAGATCGCGGCAGCCAAAGCAACGTTGACGAGTAACGGCGACATCGTCATACGCAGCGCAACCCATGAAATCGGCACGGGCACTTACACCGCGATGTCGCAACTGGCTGCGA
>QHNB01000161.1 GCA_003217965.1 Verrucomicrobiota bacterium
AGCTGATGAAGTTTGACGTCGAAGACGAAGTTGGCCGGTGTTCTCTCGCACCAGCGCCCTACCATCCTCGGATCCGGCACGGAATAGAATGACGAGTTCAACTCAACCATATTGAAGTGCTCGGCGTACCAGGCGAGGCGATCGGTTGCCGGCATTTTCTTCGGGTACCAGTACTGAACAAAGCCGGGATCGGACCAACTCGCCGTCCCGACAAGAATTCTGGTCACCTTAGAAGGACAGCCGCTCGGTCATAAAATGCAAATCACGCGTTTTGATGTGGCTCCAGCGGTAGGATTCGAACCTACGACCAATCGGTTAACAGCCGACCGCTCTACCACTGAGCTACGCTGGAATTTTTCAGCCGCCGGGGGCGGGCTAATTTGCGCACCGTGTTGTTGGCGGCAAGCGCTCTTTTCTTGATTGTGGCATCGTTTTTTGTTGCACGGAGATTAGCGTAGCGGCATACTTGTTTTCTCAAGACGCGGGGTGGAGCAGCCTGGTAGCTCGTCAGGCTCATAACCTGAAGGCCGCGGGTTCAAATCCCGCCCCCGCAACCAATTTGTCCGTGGTGTACCGGGTTTATGTTTTACGCAACGGTCGCGGGCAATTCTATGTCGGTCTAACGGACGATATCCCACGACGACTCGATCAACACAATCAGGGCATATCGCGTTGGACCCGCAACAAAGGACCATGGGAGCTCGTCTGGCAAAGCGGCGATATGGAATTAAGTGCTGCGCGGAAGCTGGAGAACCATTTAAAACGCCAGGGTCGCGGAATTGGTTTCTACGCGATCACAGGTTTGAGACGGACCGGAAACTCATAATCCGACACTTGCCGGACCGCGGGTTCAAATCCCGCCCCCGCAACCAAATCGCCGCTTCTCGGGCGACACACGCATCGTACCGAGGCGACGTCCGTACCAGCTCTACGCTGCCTGCAACGTACAGGAGACTTGTTCGAGCAGTTTCGTCCGGGTGTAGGGTTTGGGCAGAAATCCTCGCAACCCCTGGGCAAGCATGCTGTTGAGCTTGTCTTGCCCGGCAAATCCCTGACTCAGGAAACCGCTGCACAGAAGAACATTGGCGCCAGGATTCACTGCTCGAAATTCCGAGAAAACGGCGTCGCCTTCCATTGTCGGCAGGAAGAAATCAAGAATTACCAATCCAATTTCCTGGTCGAGCTCTCGGAAAATTCTCACGGCGTCCGCACCGTCATTAGCGACCACAACTTTGTAACCCTCCTCTACTAACACGTCGGTCGCGTATTCGGCGATATCAGCGTCGTCTTCTACAATCAGGATTAATTGCCTTTCCGAGGTTGGATTATGAATTTTGATCGGGACATCAGCATTTGATGTAGTGGCTGCCTTGATGATGGGCCGTGCCGAACCGCTTCTGGATTTAATCGAGTCGACCAATAATTGTGCTGTTCTGGACGCCAAATCGACACGGGCGTGGAGCAATCGCACGAGGTTGTCTTCCATTCCATGTTGCTGTGGACTAGAAGCATAATGGGAGATCTGCTGAAGGAGCGATTGCAGAGTGTTGGACACAGTGCTGATCCACTGGAGGTCCTCCCGGTTGAACATACTACCGGAATTAGCATCTCGCATGCCCCATTATTGGCGGTGGGCCTTCCCTGCCGTGCCAAAGAGAAGACCAACTGGGGCTTAGCAGAGCGCGATCGATCTTCAGCGGGTCATGTAGTCGCCAAGCACAAGTGACAGAAGAATTAATAGCCAGAGCACACCCGCCGCGGCGACAAAATGAAGCAGTCTGCTGCTTCCACGAATGTGCATGAAGAAGAGCATGATCAAAATCGCTTTGGCGACAGCGATACCAAGCGCGAAGATCAAATTAAACGACCCCAGATCGACATAACTGACCGACCATGTGATCGCGAGCAACACGGCCAAGGCGACAAACGTTTTCCAGTAAAGTTTCGGCGGAGATGTCGTCATCGATGTCCAGCGAGATAGAGAAGCGGAAACAGAAAAACCCAGACGATATCGACGAAATGCCAGTACAGGCCGGTGATCTCCACCGGCATGAAATTTTGCGAAAACTTTCCAGCGCTCGCCAATAGGGCCAGTACCAGTATTAATGCAATGCCAACAGTGACGTGGATTGCGTGGAGGCCGGTCAGGGCAAAGTAGATCCAGAAAAACAATTCCGCGTTGGCGGCATCGGGCCCATCCCAGCGAAAATCAAATCGTGGGACCAAGTGTTCGACGAAATCTTTCCGGTACTCGAACGCTTTAATCGTCATGAACAGAACTCCGAATAACGCGGTCGCGAGCAGCAGTCGCACGAGTTGTTTCCGCCGACCGAGCTCGGCGGCCCGCACGGCCAGGGCCATCAATAGACTGCTAAAAAGAAGGACGGCAGTGTTTACGCCGCCGAAGACGTCGTCCAGATGCCGGCTCGCTAGCGCGAAGACGTGACCGTAGGTAAAGCGGTAAACGGTGTACGCCAGGAAGAGGCCCCCGAAAAACATCACCTCGGTCGCCAGGAAGATCCACATTCCCAGCTTGGCCGCTGAATGTTGTTGCTCGATGTCGTCGAACTGCTCGGCAACGACGGCGGTCGCTATAGCATTCATCCGTTACGCGTTCGCCATATGCAGTTCGCGATCGGCCTCGGCGTCGTACATGTAAGGTGAGGCGGTCACGATCGGCGTTCCCTCAAAATTATGGACCGGCGGCGGTGAACCGGTCTGCCATTCCAGCCCAGTCGCGCGCCATGGATTTGGCCCGGCAACCCGGCCGCGCTTCAGAGACCATAGGAAATAGATCAGGGGCAGCATATACCCCACCCCGAGGATGGAAGCCCCCGCGCTCGACAGCACGTTGAGCATTTGGAATTCGGGCGGGTAAGCATGATATCGCCGCGGCATTCCCAGGTACCCAAGCAAGAATTGCGGGAAGAAGGTGAGATTGAATCCGATAAACGTAATCATGGCCGCGAGTTTTCCCCAGAATTCGGGATACAGGCGCCCGGTAATTTTCGGCCACCAATAATGCAGGCCGCCCATGAAAGCCATGACCATGCCGCCGACCATGATGTAGTGGAAATGAGCGATGACGAAATATGTGTCATGGACATGCACGTCGACGGCGAGTGTCGCGACGCAGAGACCAGTCAGGCCGCCGATGGTGAACAACCCAATAAAACCGAGTGCATAAAGCATCGGTGTTTGGAACGTGATCGAGCCCTTGTACAAAGTCGCGGTCCAATTGAAAACTTTTATTCCGCTGGGCACGGCCACCAAAAAGCTCAAGAGCGAGAAGATCATGCCCGCGTAAATCGACTGGCTAGAAACAAACATGTGATGACCCCAGACGACGAAACCAAGCACGGCAATGGCCATGCTTGAACAGCCGACCCAGGCGTATCCAAAAACACGTTTGCGCGAAAAACAGGTAATGAGCTCGCTGATCACACCCATTCCCGGCAAAATCATGATGTAAACAGCCGGATGGGAATAGAACCAGAAGAGATGTTGAAAAAGGATCGGATCGCCTCCGAGCTTGGGATCAAAAATTCCCACACCCCATAAACGTTCGACCGACATGAGGGCGAGCGTGATTGCCAGCACCGGTGTCGCGAGGACCAGGATTAAGCTCGTCGCGTAGAGAGCCCAGATGAAAAGTGGTAAGCGGAACCAGCGTAGCCCCGGCGCCCGCATTTTGTGGATGGTCACGATAAAATTGATGCCGGTGATGATTGATGAAAATCCGGCGACAAAAATTCCGGCCGCCATCGAAATGACATGGGAGTTTGCGTAGGTCGTGCTGTAGGGCGTGTAGAATGTCCAACCGGTATCTACACCGCCGTGAATGAGTGACCAGAGGGCAAGGGCACCGGCAGCAACGAACAAATACCAACTAAATAAATTCAATCTCGGAAACGCGACGTCACGCGCTCCAATCATCATCGGGATAACGAAATTCCCGAGCACAGTCGGAATTGATGGAATTAAGAAAAACCAAACCATCAGCACCCCGTGTATGGTAAAGAGTTTGTTGTAGGTCTCGGATGTGACGAGGTCCCCAGCGGGCGTGAGCAGTTCGATACGCATTAGCGCTGCCGCCACCGCTGCGATCAGGAAAAAGACGAGGATGGTCCAAAGATAAAGGATGCCAATGCGCTTATGATCGGTTGTCAGCAGCCACGATTTCACCCCTTGCCCGGATGTCAGGTAATTGTCGAGAGCATATGCACCGGAGTGGCGAACGATCGTGGTTGTCGCATTCGGTGTCGCATTCATGGCGGCGGTGGCGACCTGTTGTCCGCAATCGATTTCAAATAGGCAATCAACTGCATGATTTCCTCTTCGCTCAGTTGTCCTGTGTAGCTCGGCATGATGTTGTCATAGCCGGCAGCGATTTGTTTGCCGGGAAGCAGAATTGAGTCGCGGAGGAATTGCTGGTCCGCTTTGACAGTCTCGCCATTGGACAGCGGAACGGGTTTATTGAAAAGCCCCTCGAGCAAAGGCGCGTGAAATTTCGAATTCAGAGCGTGACAACCGCTACAACCGCGATCGAGAAAGAGGCGGCGGCCACTGACAACGATTGATTCACCTGCTTCACCAGTTGTAAGCCAGCGCTGATAAGCAACCGGTTCCATGACGACGACGCGACCGATCATTCCGGAGTGCTCCGTCCCGCAGTATTGCGAACAAAAAATGTGATACTCGCCTAGCTGCGTCGCCTTAAACCATTCGCTTGTATATTTTCCCGGAACGACATCCTGCTTCACGCGAAAAGCCGGAACGAAAAAACTATGAATGACATCTTGCGAGGTCATGGTTAAAGCCACCGCTTGACCAAGTGGCACGTGGAGTTCGTTGATTTCGCGTTTGCCTTCGGCGTGCTGCAACTTCCACATCCATTGTTTGCCCACGATTTGCACTTCCAAAGCATTTGGGGGAGGCCGCTCGATGTGGTAATACGCAACCGCGCCCCAGCTAAATAGCGCGACCGACAAAACGACCGGCAATGTCGTCCAACTGATCTCGATCAGGTTCGAGCCATGTGATGGATTTGAACGGTTGGCATTTGAGCCGCGGCGATATTTGATCGCGAACCAAGTGATTGGAAAAAACACGCTGATCAAAAAGAAAAGCATGATGGCGACGAGTGCGATGAACAGCCAATCGATCTGATGCGCGCTCGTCGAAGCTTGCGGCGGAATCAGACGAAACTTGTCCATTGCCGGCTGGCATTAAGACATGATCGTCCGACGAGACGGACGGGCGAGCCGCACGATCAAGACGAGTAGCAGAATCAGCGTAAAGACGCTGGAAAGGCGCAGCACATTCATGATGAGCGCACCGTATTTCCCAGTGATCGGATTGTAATGAAAACAAACCAACACCAGCTGCTTCACGAGTGATCCTTCTTGCCGGTTGGCCGCAGCCGTAATTGCGTCTTGCAGTTCTCGCGCATCGAATCGCACGCCGAGTAAATACCGCGAAATCTTTCCGTCAGGTGTGAGCAGGATAAGCCCAGCTGGGTGTGCGAATTCCCCGGATAGCGAATCATAGGCAAAACGAAAACCGGTTTCGTTAGCCAGCTGAGCAATTGTATTTTTGTCGCCGACCAAGAAATGCCAGCCGTCCTCCGCTCCTGCGCGACCGTACTGTTTCAGATACTGAATTTTCTTTGCAGCAGCTGCTTCAGGCGCTTCGCTCGGATCGATGCTAACGCTTACGATTTGGAAATCGCGACCAGCGCTTAGACGGAGCTCTTGCAGCGATGCGATCATCCCGTCGTTAATCAACGTGCAAAGCATCGGGCAGCGGTAATAACCAAGAACCAGGAGGATCGTTTGGCCGCCCGACTCACGAAACTTGAGATCGTGTGATAAGACTTGGCCAATGTGTTGATCGAAAGTAATTCGCTGCAGCTCGGCCGGCGTGAGTGCGATAGCTCGTGTTGATAGAAGTACAAGAGATAACAGGGTAAGGCTCGCCTTCATTGGTGTACGGGCGGCTGTTTTTCTGCCTGTTCTTCTTCTCGCGAGCGCGCTTGCATCATGCTAAGTGGCGTTTGGTTGGCGCCGACGTTTGGCAGACCGCGCTCCAAGATCAGCTGCATGGCGCGATCAATCGGAATCCGAACGATCTGTATGGGACGATCGATC
>QHNB01000162.1 GCA_003217965.1 Verrucomicrobiota bacterium
TAGCATGGCTTGGGTCGAATATCGGCAGGGCAAATTCGAACAGGCATTGGAAAACTTAAAGCGAGCTGTGCAGAATCTGCCGCGAGAAGACCCCGTGGTGTTCGACCACCTCGGCGATACTTATTCGAAGTTGAACCGAATGTCGCAAGCGATCGAAGCTTGGCAAAAAGCGCACACGCTCGACCCGTCAAATAAGGCGCTGGCGGCGAAAATCGACAGCCACAAAACGAAAGTTAGCAAGACTCAGCCGGCCGGAGCGAAGCCATGAATTCTTCTCCCCACTCACGATATCCGAACGAGTGGCAACGGAGAGCGATCTGGTCGGCTTTGAGCGCCTTAGCAATTTGCTTCCTCGTTTTCATGGTCGTGGCGGTGATTTGGATCATGGCGAATGTCGTTAGTTTTCTACAACCGATTCTGATCCCGGTGGCCATCGCCGCGATCCTCGCCTACCTGCTCGACCCAGTCGTTACACGCATGAGCCGCCATGGTCCGAGCCGAACAAAATCAGTTCTCCTGCTTTTCGCCATCGCCGGATTTGCGATTACGGCGTTGGGGACATGGCTCCTGCCGGTAATCTGGTACCAAAGCACTAGTCTCGCGAAAGAACTTCCGCAGTACACTGTCAAAGCGCGGGATCAGGTGGCCGATTTGATTTATCGTTATGACCGCACTTTTGGTAGCGGGGCCAAATCAAAAAGCGGGAGCAGCGGGGTGATTAGCTGGCTGCTCGGTTCACCGACGCCGGCACGAGCAACACCGACTCCTGCGAACGCAGAGGAATTCACGCCGGCAGCCCCGACTCCTCGAGTCGAAGAAATTGCACCTGCTCCGGCCAAGGTCACTTCGGCCGAGCGTCAGCGGATTCAAGAGTATTTCGAGAAGCAATTGCCTAATGTGGAGAAGCAGCTTCCCAATCTTCTGGACAAATTTTTGGGGATCTTAAAAAAGAGTATTGGTGGATTCCTCGGCTTTACTGGATTCCTTCTCAGTCTCATTCTGGTCCCGATCTATCTCTTTTTCTTGTTGAAGGAACGGCCTGCCATCCAGCAGCACTGGAAGGAGTACCTGCCCCTTCGTGATTCGCCGCTTAAAGACGAAGTCGCGACCGTGCTAATGCAGATCAACAGTTATATCATCGCTTATTTCCGGGGCCAGCTGCTCGTCTGCCTTGTCGATGGCATCCTCATCGGAACGACCCTTTCCTTCCTACCGCGACCAGGATTGAACTTTGCCCCTCTCATCGGCGCCCTCGTCGTCGTTTTGACGATGATTCCGTACATCGGAATCGTGCTCTGCTGGATTCCTGCGGTAATCATTGCCGCGGCCCAATGGGGTGATTGGACGCACCCGCTGCTCGTCACTCTAATTTTCATCGTCGTCCAGAACCTGGAAGGGCTGTTCTACGCTCCGCGCATCGTTGGCAACTCAGTCGGGCTTCATCCCATGACCGTGATCGTCTCGATCTTCGTCTGGGGTTTGCTTATCGGCGGATTGCTTGGCCCGATTTTGGCCGTGCCGCTGACCGCCACAATCAAAGTGCTGCTCGCCCGCTATGTCTGGGGCAGTCGATTGCGTGAGGAAACTTCCGAAGAAGTAGAAGAAGTTCCGGTTGTTCAAGAAGCGGAAATTCAGACAGCTCGCGCTTAAGCGCGAGTTGAAATCGCCGTGCGCCATGCGGATAGAACTTCGATGGCTGAATCCAGGACCCATGTTTACCGCCGGCGGCGCGCCAAACACGCCCGCTCCCGTCCACGGGTCCGGCAGAATCGCAGTATCCTTCTCGTCCTCGGATTGATCGGCGGATTCGCTCTCGGGCTGCTCGTTCTCGCCGGTGGCCCGAGAATCATTAAGACCTGGCAAAAGTCGCACTACATCAGTCGCGCGGAGGAGAACCTGAAACAGGGAAAATTCAGCGCTGCAATTGATTCCGCACAGCAGGCATTACGCTTCGATCAGGATTCGCTTGCCGCCTTTCGCATTCTCGCCGAGGCGACGGAGAAACAAAATCAACCTGAGACGGTCAGATGGCGAGGCGAGATCGCTCGACTGACCCCACGCGAGGTTGATAGTCAACTCAATCTCGCGTCCGCCGCCCTACGCTTTGGGCAGCTCGATGTTGCGCGCAAGGCACTCGAAAATGTTCCTAAAGAAAGTCGCGACAGCGCTGCTTACAATGTCGTTGCCGGCTGGCTTGCCCGTGCGCAGGGCGATGAGGCGGGAGTGGATCGGCATTTCGCGGCCGCGGTCGAGAAAGAACCGAAGAACGAACTTTATCAATTCAATCTGGCGGCGCTGCGCATCAAATCGCCTGATCCCCAGAAGAGCGCGTCGGCACGCGAATCGCTCGAGCGCCTGGCGAAAGTCGCCCCGTACCGCGCCGGTTCGCTGCGCGCCTTGCTTAGCGATGCGGTCACGCGAACTGATCTCGCGGCGGCAGAGCGTTACGCGCAGGAACTTCAGATGACTGCCCAAGTCACGTTCTCCGATTACCTGCTTTGTCTCGATTTTTACAAAAAACTCGACGAGAAAAAATTCGCAGCCCTATTGGACAAAGTAAAGCCAGTCGCGGCGCGCCTCTCATCTGACCTGGCCCTGCTTTTGGCCTGGATGAATGATAACGGCATGGCGGCAGAAGTCCTCCGCTGGACCGAAAAGTTGCCGGCTGAGAAAACAACGAGTCCGCCTGTTGCCATTGAAATCGCCAACGCGTTGACTTTGCAAAAAGGCTGGTCGCGACTTCGTCGCTGGACTCGCAGTGGTTCGTGGAACGAGTACGAATATCTGCGTCTCGCTTACCGGGCGTATGCGGTGCGGCAAACGCGTCAGTCTTCGGCCGACGCCGAATTTGGTTCGCTTTGGCGTGCGGCCGATCGCGCTTCCGAGGAAAATCCGGAACGCGAAATTCGTCTTGCTCGTCTGGCCTCAAAATGGAATCTGCCAACCGAGGCAGAGCAGCTTTGGCTGCGCGTTGCGCAGAATCCCCTGACCCGGCGGGAAGCGCTCGACGCATTGTTCGACATATATCGCGCGACCAATGATCTTCCGAACCTCTATCTCACGGCAATGCGCTTGCATGAAGCCTCGCCCGATGAGCCTCTTCTGGCCGCCGAATACGCGCGCCTTTCACTCGTGCTCGATCGCAACGCGAAGGAAGGACAGCGAGTAGCACAAGAGGCGTTCGAGCAAGCGCCGAGTGAGCCGCTCTGCGTGGCCGCGCAAGCGCTCTCGCTCTATTCGCTTGGTCGCACTGCTGAGGGAATCGAACTGCTCAGAAAATTGGCGCCGGAAAAGTTGCATCAACCGCACACTGCGGTTTATGCGGCCGTTCTTCTACTTGACCAAGGTCAGTTAGATGCTGCGCACGAATTTGTTGACGCGGCAGAGGGCAGGTCCATTTACGCCGAGGAAAAAAAACTGCTGCAAGAGGCGCTTCAGAAGGCTCAATCAATCCAAACGGTCGAGCCAGCGACCCAAGCCCCCGCGCCGTCGCCTTCCGCAACGGCGAATGCGATGCCATCTCCGGCGCCGGTCGATTTGTCGCCGCGCTAGTTTCGAACCGGACCGTCGCCTATTCGACAAATCTCGAATCGAAGAGGCCAAGAAATTGTTAGAATCAGGAAAACAGGAACTCAGGAAAATCTCTGGTTTGTTTCTAGTTCCCGCGTCCTAATTCATTCTGCTAGATCCGTTCCTAGACTTCTGGTTTTCCCATCATCGCTTTCCGCAAGACAACGTTGGCCAAATTTTCTGTCGCTTGGTCGAGCGCAGAATTCGCGCGCTGTAATCGCTGAAGATTTTGACTCGAAGCCGCTTCGTGCACTTCCTGCATGGCTTGGGCAATCAGGTTCCGCTCCTCGTCACTGATCTCGTTTCCCGCGACCGGGAGCGCTGCCTCGACGGCTGCCAGCATCTCATCCGCTTTGACCTTTGCTTCCGCCCAGGCGCGCTCGTTCATATCTTCGAACGCGTGCTCGAGTGAATCAGCCAACATTCTTTCCACTGCTTCGTCCGAGACATCGATGGCGCTAGTCATCTCCAGCTTTCTTTCCGCACCCGTTTTCGTGTCCCGCGCCAGCACGTGCAGAATACCGTTGGCATCGATTTCAAATTGTACTCCCACGCGCGGTACGCCTTTCGGCGCGGGCTCGAACTCAATCTCGAGTTGCCCGAGAGACCAGTTGTCCTGCGCCATCTCACGCTCGCCTTGCAGCACTTTGATCGACATGGCGCGTTGATTGTTGACCGCCGTGGTAAACATTTCGCCCGCCTTAATCGGAATGGTCGAGTTGCGCGGAATAATCACGTTCATAAGCCCGCCGAACGTTTCAATTCCAAGTGACAAGGGCGTAACGTCCAGCAGCACAACATCCCGAATCGCGCCCGCTAAGATCCCAGCCTGAATGGTCGCGCCAATCGCGACTGTTTCCTCCGGATTTTGGGAAATGTTCGGTTCACGAGCAAAAAGGTCGCGAACAAATGCGCGCACCAGCGGCATCTTCGTGGCACCGCCGACCAGGATTAGTTCGTCAAGTTCTTCAGTTCTTAATTTCGCGTCAGCCAGAGCGCGCGCGCAATGCCAGCGCGTCCTTTCAATGACAGGTTGAGCGATTTTCTCCAGCTCGGCTCGAGACAACGGCATCTCCAAGTTTTTCCCCCTGAGAAATGGCAGGCAGATCGTCACGTTTTCTGCAAATGATAGTCGGTGCTTGGCATCGATTACTACCTCGCGTAGGCGGGCGCTATCGCCCGCTTCGATTTCAGCACCGAACTGTGCTAGCGCATATTCGATAATCGCGTTGTCGATATCGTCTCCGCCGAGATGGGTGTTCCCGTTCGTCGCCAGGACTTCGAAAAGCCCGGTGTCTAATTGCAGAATCGAAATATCAAATGTACCGCCTCCCAGATCGTAGACGCCGACCCGTATTCTTTTTTTCGATCGATCAAGTCCGAAGGCCAACGCGGCCGCCGTTGGTTCGTTCACGATTCGTTCCACACCGAAGCCGGCCAGTTCGCCTGCACGCTTCGTCGCATTGCGTTGCGCGTCATTGAAATAAGCGGGCACTGTGATCACAGCCCGATCGACGGTGCGACCAACAGCGCGTTCCGCGTCGGATTTCAATTTTCTCAGAATCAGCGCAGAAATTTCTTCTGGGGAAAATTGACGGTCTCGAACGCGGACCCGAGCAAGTCCTTTTTCACCCGCTGCGACTTCATAATCAACGTTGAGCCTCTCGACTTCATCGCTCCGCATTCCCATTAGCCGTTTGATCGAATAAATTGTCGTACGCGGTGCGAGCGCTCTGGCCCGCAGGGCGACCCGGCCAACTATGGGTTCGCCCTCCTCCGGGAAATGCACGACTGATGGCGTGAGACGCTCACCATTTTCATCTGCGAGCAAGATTGGAAAGCCCGATTCTATTATCCCGACGAGGGAATTGGTCGTGCCGAGATCGATGCCAACAATATCGCTCACCGTTTATTCTACCGGCACTCCCGCGGCTTGGGCAATTAAGCGAGGACGAAATCTTGATCGCGGTAACGCGTGATTCTTAACCACACGATTTCGTCAGTAGGAGCGATTGTCTTTTTCAATCGCCGCTGT
>QHNB01000348.1 GCA_003217965.1 Verrucomicrobiota bacterium
CTGCAAATAGACGCTATTGCCGAACTTGGCGTGGCGGGCTTGTTGATCACGCATCCGCATCGCGATGTACTCGCGCTCATGGCCGTCGACGCACTTGGCCCGGAACTGCTCACGAAAGCTGTGGGCGAGTTCGCGATCACCGCTGACCAGGCGCGATTCCAACATCGCCGTCTTTGTCACCATGTCGGAATTAGCGGCCGCAATCGCTTCCTTAATCGTTCGGGTCGAATGCCCAACTTTGAATCCAATGTCCCAAAGAAAATATAAAACCTGTTCAATGATTTGGCCGGTCGCCGCCGAAACGCCGTGTCCCTTCTCCTGGTGGAGAAACATCACATCCACGTCGCTAAACGGATTTAGTTCGCCTCGACCGTAACCGCCGAGGGCCAGCAGCGCGATCGGGCAGGGGTAATTTCCATTGCCAGTGATTTGGCAAATGGTGGAAAACACGCGGCGGAGAAGCACGTCCACCAGATCGACTCGGCGGGCGCAGACTTCTCTCCCACCGTCCCCGGCTTGTTGGCGCAGGCGAAGGCGGTGCTCTTCGATTTTTAAAAACTTGCGGTAGACCGGCAGCACATCCGTCGGCCGCTGTGCGTCAGCGGACGCGAGTTGGCGTTCGGCATGGGCCAGGACTTTTTCGAGGTGCTGCGGCATCAGATTAATTTACTCGCGGCCGGACTTTGCCGCCAGCGGCTCGGTGCGTCTCGACAGAGCGAGGCGACTACAACGCGGTAGATCCGCTGATCTTTGTAGCCACGGCGCTCAGTCGCCGTGCCAGTCGACTCGGCTAAATCTCGATCGCGTAACGCTTCATTTTATTGTAAAGTGTTGGCCGCTGTATTCCGAGCAGTTGTGCCGCCTTTTTCTTGTTGCCATGCGTTTGGGCCAGCGCTTGCAAAATCGTTTCACGCTCAACGTCCTCGAGGCTGGCCACGCCGTTGCGACGGAGGGCAGACGAGTGATTCCCCTGTAATGCCGGTGGTAGTTGAATTTCCGCCGGTAATTCCTTGACTGTAATTACGTCCTCCCGCGCAAGAACAACGGCATACTCAATCGCGTTCTGCAGCTCGCGCACATTCCCTGGCCACGAATAGTCGAGCAGTTTCTGGTAGACTTCTGGCGCGATCGTCGGCTCCGGTTTTCCCAGCTGGGCCGCGAAGCGCTGGACGAATGTCGAGACCAGCGGTGGAATATCTTCCTTTCGCTCCCGCAACGGGGGCACCTCGATTTGAAATGTGTTGATCCGGTAATAAAGGTCAGAGCGCAATCGGTTCTCCGCTAACGCCTGAGCAATCGGCCGATTGGTCGCAGCGATTACTCGAAAAATCTCATCCAGGAATAGAGTACCGCCGCTCGCTTCCGCGATCATCCCGCGAAAATCATTCATGGCTCCGGTAAACGCGCCCTTGACGTAGCCAAATAGCTCCGACTCGATCATCGTTTGCGGAAAAGCCGCGCAGTTCAGTTTGACCAGCGGCTTGACTGCACGGCGGCTGCGCGAGTGAATCACGTTGGCAACAATTTCCTTGCCGACCCCGCTCTCACCCGTAATCAGCACATTTGCGTCCGAGGGGGCCATCGCTGTAATCAACTCGTCCATTTGCTGCATGGCTTTGCTCTGGAACACAGGCGCAAGCCGCGTTTCGGCGAGTTCCAGGCGTTTCTCCAGGGCTTCGGTTTTCTCCCGCAGCTCCTGTGTCTCGCGCAGAAGCGATTGTTTTTGGAGCGCCTGCTTAGCCAGGCTTAGCAATTCCTCCGGCGCATACGGTTTGCTGACGAAATGAAAAGCTCCGCGCTTGATCGATTCGATAGCGTTGTTCAATGAATCATGGGCGGTCAAAATAATGACCTGCGTTTCGGGGAATTCCTTTTTTATCCGATCGAGTGTTTCCAACCCATCCGCGTCCGGTAATTGCAAATCAAGCAGGACTAGCTCGGCCGGTTTGGCGCGCATCGCCCGCAATCCGAGCGCGGAAGTTGCCGCCGTCTCCGTCTGATATCCGCGTCGGGTTAGCAACGCGTCGAGCGTCATCAGGATCGGACGCTCGTCGTCGATTATGAGGATGCGATGCGGTTCAACCGTGGTTTTCATTACCGTCGTTTGAATTCTCAGCCTTTTTCCAAGGAGCAGGGAAGCGTAATTCTGCTCGTTAAAGTCGACGAGTCAGAGTCGAACTCAGCGGTCAAATCTCCGCCGTGCGCCGCGACAATCGCCCGCGCTCGAGGTAAACCGAGGTTGTAGTGACCGTTTGCGATCGAGCGCAACGGAATCGTCCAGTGCGAGGGATCTTCCATCTCCCTCTCTTTTGGTTCGTGCACCAGAAAAGAAAATCGATCGCCGTTCATTTCTGTGCTCACGCGAATCTGCTTCGGGGTCCGGCTGTGCCGGAAGGCGTTATCGAATAATTCGATCGCAGCCCACTCAATCAGAGATGGATCAATATCAAGCACCGCGTCGGCCGGAATCGGGTCCCATGTTAGCTGGCGTGATTGCTCCGGATAATCTTGCGCGACTTTCTTTTGAAGATCGGAGACAAGATCCCGGATCGGGTAAGAGAGCCGGGTTGGTCGCGGATCCGATACTGCAGTCGAGAGCTTTTGTAAGCTGGTTCCAATCTTTGAAACCAGTTCGCGCAGCCGAGCCACTTCAGATTTCAATTCGGGATCGGTTGCGATTTCACCGATGAGAGCCCCTTGGAGCTCAGCCGCATTCAGTTGATTGCGCAGGTCATGGCTCAATTGGCGCAGAAA
>QHNB01000222.1 GCA_003217965.1 Verrucomicrobiota bacterium
TGCTCAGGCGAACGCGCCAATCGATGGGCGCGGACATTTCACCGGCGAAAAAGTTTCTGTCCGTTATCGCGGTGATTTCCTCGAAGTCGAGCCATCGAAAGTCCATTACATGGATGTTTCACCGAAGCAACTCGTCTCGGTCGCGGCCGGATTGATTCCGTTTTTGGAGCATGACGATGCCAACCGCGCTCTGATGGGCTCGAACATGCAACGCCAGGGCGTGCCGCTGATTGTCAATGAAGCACCGCTGGTCGGCACCGGCCTGGAAGGCAAAGTCGCGCGCGATTCGCACGCGGTCGTGCTCGCGGTGGAAAGCGGCAAGGTCGCATCAGTCACAGCCGACCAGATTGTCGTGACGAAGGACGGCCAAATGCCAGAGAGCCGCAAGAAACTCAAGAGCGATCCGGAAGAAGGCATTCACGTTTACGAGCTGCGCAAATTCATGCGCTCAAATGCTGGCACCTGCGTTAACCAGAAGCCGATCGTGAAGAAGGGACAGCATGTGAAAAAGGGCCAGGTCATTGCGGACGGTCCGAACACCGATCATGGCGAGCTGGCTCTCGGGCGAAACGTGCTCGTCGCATTCATGCCATGGAATGGCTACAATTTTGAGGACGCCATCATGATCTCGGAGAAGGTCGTGAAGGAGGACATTTATACCTCGATTCATATCGATGAGTTCGAGATCGGTGCCCGTGATACCAAGCTCGGTCCGGAGGAAATTACCCGTGATATTCCCAACGTCAGCGAAGAAGCGTTGCGCAATTTGGGGCCGGATGGGGTAGTCCGCGTCGGTGCGGAAGTGAAACCGGGCGACATTCTCGTCGGTAAAATCACGCCTAAGTCTGAGACCGAACTCGCGCCGGAAGAGCGTTTATTGCGAGCGATCTTTGGCGAAAAGGCCGCGGACGTGAAAGACACGTCGCTGACGGTTCCTTCCGGAACTTACGGAATCGTGATGGACGTCAAAGTCTCATCGCGCCGCGAAGTTTCGCGCGAGAAACTGACGCCCACGGAAACAAAGCGTCAGCTCAAGGCGATCACGGAAGATCATCGTAAAAAGAAGGAAGAGCTGACCGAGCAATTGACCGATTCGCTTTCGAACATTTTGCTGGGCGAAAAAATTCCATTGGATGTGGTCAACGCCGAAACAGGCGAAATCATTATCCCAGCCAACCGCAAAATTACCAAAACACTGCTGCGGAAGCTGGCGAATGTTTACGATCACATTGAAATCGATCCGAGTCCGATCCGGAACAAGATCCGCGAGATCATTGCTTCCTACGAACACAAGTTCGCTGAGCTCGAGCTCGAACGCGAGCGGGCGATGGATCGAGTAGAGAGCGGAGATGATATCGACCCTGGCATTATCAAACAGGTCAAAGTCTATATCGCGAGCAAGCGCAAGCTGTCAGTCGGGGACAAGATGGCTGGTCGCCACGGAAACAAAGGTGTGGTGGCGCGCATTGTTCCGGAAGAAGACATGCCCTTTCTGGCCGATGGGACCCCGGTCGAAATCGTGCTGAATCCGCTGGGGGTGCCGAGCCGAATGAATGTCGGTCAGGTTCTTGAAACCCATCTTGGCGTCGCGGCGAAAGCGCTTGGGTTCAAGGTTGCGACCCCGGTCTTCGATGGCATCGCCGAGTCCAAGATTCGCGAGTACTTGAAAGACGCGAAGAAACAGGAGGGATTCAGCTGGGTGCAAGAAAATGGCAAGGCGCGCTTGTTCGATGGGCGCACCGGTGACGCCTTTGATCAGGAAGTCGTCGTTGGCCACATCTATATGATGAAGCTGGGTCACCTGGTGGCCGATAAAATCCACGCGCGTGCCGTTGGCCCGTACTCGTTGGTTACGCAACAACCGCTCGGCGGTAAGGCGCAATACGGTGGTCAGCGTTTCGGTGAAATGGAGGTTTGGGCGCTCGAAGCTTACGGCGCGGCCTATACGCTGCAGGAACTGCTCACGGTCAAGTCGGACGACGTTCAGGGTCGCACACGGATTTACGAATCGATCGTGAAGGGTGACAACTCGCTCGAAGCGGGAACACCGGAATCTTTCAACGTATTAATCAAGGAGATGCAGAGCCTCGGTCTCGACGTCAAAGTCGGTGGACAGGCGCCGAGCAGCTTCCTCGATGGTGCGACTCCATAATTTCAAATTGGTTGGCGGTTTCTACTATTAAATGAACGAACATTCATGGCGTGAGTTGGTGGGCGAAGAGCGCACCGTAGGTTTTGATCAGGTCGCAATTGGCGTTGCTTCGAGTGACACGATGCGATCGTGGAGCAAAGGTGAAGTTAAAAATCCGGAGACGATTAATTACCGGACGTTTAAACCGGAGAAGGGCGGGCTTTTCTGCGAAAGAATTTTTGGTCCGACTCGAGATTGGGAATGCTCTTGCGGCAAATACAAGCGGATTAAACACAAGGGCGTGATCTGCGACCGTTGCGGCGTGGAAGTAACGCTGGCGCGGGTTCGTCGCGAACGAATGGGTCACATCGAGCTGGCAGTGCCCGTTTCGCACATTTGGTTCTACAAGTGCATGCCGTCACGGCTCGGGCTGATGCTGGACATGAGCGCGCGGCAACTGGAGCGCGTCATTTATTACGAGGATTATATCGTGGTCGATCCCCGTCAGACGCCGTTGCAAAAAACGCAGCTCCTGAACGAAGTCGAGTTCCGGGAAGCGCAGGAACAATATGGCGATGCCTTTGTCGCGGGTATGGGCGCGGAAGCGGTGAAGAAGCTTCTCGCTGAAATCGATCTGCACAAGCTCAACAAGGAGCTGGAGCAGGCGATGGGAAACACAAAGAGCAAACAGATTCGCAAGAAACTGGCGAAACGTTTGAAGCTGGTGCAGGGCTTCATCTCTTCACATGCCCGACCGGAGTGGATGATTCTCGAAGTATTGCCGGTTATTCCGCCGGATTTGCGTCCCCTCGTTCCTTTGGAAGGCGGGCGATTCGCTACCTCCGATTTGAATGATCTCTATCGACGCGTCATTAACCGCAACAATCGGCTAAAGAATTTGCTCCAGCTCAAAACGCCGGACGTGATTATCCGGAACGAGAAGCGGATGCTTCAGGAAGCGGTCGATGCGCTCTTTGACAACGGCCGGCATGGCCGTGCTGTTACGGGTGCAGGTAATCGTCCGCTCAAATCGCTTTCCGACATGCTCAAGGGCAAAGGTGGTCGATTCCGCCAAAACCTGCTTGGCAAGCGCGTCGATTACTCGGGCCGCTCGGTCATCGTCATCGGGCCGGAGTTGAAACTGCATCAATGCGGTTTGCCGAAGAAAATGGCGCTTGTTCTGTTCGAGCCATTCATCATTCGGCGCCTTAAGGACTTGGGCTACGTCCATACCGTCCGCAGTGCGAAGAAGATGATTGAACGCCAAACCCCTGAGGTTTGGGACATTCTCGATGAAGTCACGCGTGGACATCCGGTGTTGCTCAACCGCGCCCCGACCTTGCATCGACTTTCGATTCAAGCTTTCGAACCGCAATTGATCGAGGGCGAAGCGATTCGCATTCACCCACTAGTTTGCACCGCCTACAATGCCGATTTCGATGGCGATCAGATGGCGGTGCACGTGCCGTTGTCGGTCGAGGCGCAGATGGAAGCGCGCATGCTCATGCTCGCGCCCAACAACATCTTCTCGCCTTCGAGCGGAAAACCAATCACGACACCTTCGCAAGACATTACCCTGGGTTGTTATTACCTGACTCAGAATCCGCGACGCGCGGCCGGCAGCAACGGCGATGCTCGTTTGCCGCTCTTTGCCGACGCGGTCGAAGTCGAATTTGCGATGGCGGAGGGGTCAGTTAAGACGCACGATCGGATTCGGTTCAAGAATCCTGATTTCGGACGCGAGACCATTTATGGCGACAAAGACGCGCGCGTGATTGAGACGACAGCGGGTCGTGTCATTTTCAACCAGATCTGGCCGAAAAATATTGGCTTTTTCAATAAACCCGCGGGCAAGAAACAGCTTAGTGATATCATCTGGCGTTGTTATCAAGTGGCCGGCCAGGAAGGGACAGTCGATACGCTCGATAAGTTAAAGGAGCTCGGCTTCCGCGAAGCGACAAAAGCCGGTGTCTCGATCGGAATTTCGGACATGATTATTCCGAAAGAGAAAGAGATCGAGCTGCAAAACGCTTACAAACAAATCCGCACGGTTGAGCAGCAGTATCGCAAGGGCATCATTACGGACGGCGAGCGTTACAATAAGATCATCGACATCTGGACACACGCCGGTGACGAGATTTCCAATGTCATGTTCCGGACGCTCGAGCACAACGACGGGCGCAAGGAACTAAATCCGGTTTACCTGATGGTGGATTCGGGTGCGCGCGGCAATCGTCAGCAGGTCCGTCAGCTCGCGGGGATGCGTGGTTTGATGGCAAAGCCGAGCGGCGAAATCATCGAGCGGCCAATTACCTCAAACTTCCGCGAAGGTTTAAGCGTGCTGGAGTACTTCATTTCGACCCATGGTGCTCGAAAAGGCCTTGCCGACACGGCGTTGAAGACGGCTGACTCGGGTTATCTCACCCGCAAATTGGTTGATGCGGCCCAGGACGTGATCATCAACGCGGAGGACTGCGGCACGGTCAATGGCATTATCGTACGCTCGATCTACGAGGGAGACGAAGAAGTTGTTGATCTCGGCCAGCGGATTATTGGTCGGGTCAGCTGTGAGATGATTGTCGATCCGGTCGACAAGAAAAAGAGGATCGTAAAAGCGAACCAACTGGTCGACGAACAGATTGCGGCGAACCTGCAGCGAATTGGCGTGGAACAGTTGAAGATTCGTTCCGTGCTCACCTGCGAATGTGGTCGGGGCGTTTGCGCGATGTGTTATGGGCGGAATCTCGCTACCGGCCAGTTCGTTAAATTGGGCGAGGCGGTCGGGATCATCGCCGCGCAATCAATTGGGGAACCAGGCACCCAATTGACGATGCGGACGTTCCACATTGGTGGAACCGCTAGCCAAACGTTCAAGCAACCAATCATCAAGGCCAAGAACGACGGTCATCTACAAT
Organism: Verrucomicrobiota bacterium; assembly: GCA_003217965.1. Lineage (GTDB taxonomy): Bacteria > Verrucomicrobiota > Verrucomicrobiia > Chthoniobacterales > UBA10450 > AV69. The sequence continues at coordinate 5,047 of QHNB01000222.1, forward strand.
TCAACGATCTCCGCACAGTCCAGGCGCTCGATGGCAGCTGGATCGTTCTGAACAAGAACGGCTCGATCGGCGTACACAACGCCGAAGGTCGCGAGCTCGAACGTTACAACGTCGTGATCGGCTCGGTTATTTCAAAGACCGATGGGGGCGACGTGAAAAAAGGCGAGACTTTTGTTCAATGGGATCCTTACAACGTCCCGATTCTGACGGACAAAAGCGGCAAGGTGGAATTCCGCGACATGATCGCGGGTGTGACGATTAAACGAGACGTTGATGAAGCCACGGGCCTGATGGGCACCGTCATCATCGAGCACAAGGAAGACCTGCATCCGCAGATCGTGATTGTCGGCGACAAAAAAGAGGTACTAGCAAGCTACTCTATTCCAGCCGGGGCCCACGTCATTGTGGAAGAGGACCAAAAGGTTCGTGCTGGCGCGCTCCTGGCCAAAACCCCGCGGAAGGTGGCGAAAACGAAAGATATCACCGGTGGTCTGCCAAGAGTGGCGGAACTGTTTGAGGCGCGTCGTCCGAAAGACGCGGCTGAAATCGCCAAGATCGACGGCGTTGTCGAAATGGGCGGCACCGTGCGCGGCAAGCGCCGTCTTATTCTCAAAGACGTGGAGACCGGCTCAGAAGAGGAGCACCTGATTCCGCTGACCAAACATATCATCGTTTTTAAGGGTGATTTTGTGCGGAAAGGGCAACAGCTCACAGAAGGCCCGGTGGTCCCACATGAAATCTTGGAAGTGTGTGGACCGCAGGATTTACAAGAACACCTGGTCAACGAAGTGCAGGAGGTTTACCGCCTCCAGGGCGTAGAAATTAACGATAAGCACATCGAGATCATCGTGCGGCAAATGTTGCGCAAGGTAAAAATCACCGATCCCGGCGACACGACCCTGCTCTGGGGCGATCAAGTCGATAAGCTCGACTTCGAAGCGGAAAACAAGAGCGTCGTCGAGCAAGGCGGCAAACCGGCAGAAGCGGTGCCAGTGTTGCTCGGAATCACCAAGGCTTCGCTCGAGACCGATAGCTTCATTTCGGCCGCGTCGTTCCAGGATACAACCCGTGTGCTTACCGAGGCGGCTACACTTGGCAAGGTGGATCGGCTTCGTGGGTTCAAGGAAAACGTGATCATGGGCCATCTCATTCCGGCTGGCACCGGATTTCCCAAACACCGTGAGATTCGGTTGATCGAAAAAGGCGAGCCCATTGGTGCGCCCGTAATGGAAGAGCCGGAGGCGCAGCCGGCCATGGGTTAGCGCGCAAAGCGCGAATTACGATGTTGGTAGGGCGAGACTCTGTCGAGCCGATGGCTGCGCGGAGCGTCGCCCTACCTTGCTAAATCGACATGTCGATCGCGACGAAGACCGGCGACAGAGGCGAGACCTCGCTCATGTACGGACGTCGTGTGGGAAAAAGCGATCATCGGGTCGATGCTTACGGATGCGTTGATGAATTGAACAGCGCCCTGGGGCTGGCACGGGCAGTGGCAACAAACGATTTCGTCCGCGATCAAATTCTCACCGCGCAGAAGGAATTAATCACAGTCATGGGCGAACTTGCGACAATGCCGGTCGACCTTGAGCGCTATAGAAAGGACGGTTTCACGCTTACGACCAGTGCCATGGTCGACCGCGTGACCAGCATCATCGACAAAATTGAAAGCAGCGACAAAATGAAATTTAAGGATTGGGTTCTCCCGGGCAGTTCGTTGGAAACGGCTGCTCTTGATCTTGCCCGGGCGACCTGTCGGCGGGCAGAACGGCGGGTCACGTCGCTCGCGGCCGAGGTGGAAGGTTTCAACGCCGAAATTCTGCGCTACTTGAACCGATTGTCCGATCTTTGCTGGCTTTTGGCGCGGCAAATTGAGCTGAAGGACCCGCGATCGAAGTGAACATTCAGTTTGCCTTTATCATGACGCTGTAGCATCTTCCCCGTCCGCTCGCCCCGTGGCGAGCGCTCTGATTTTCTATGGTAAATACAAGTGAACTTGTCCCAGAGCTTTTGGAAGCGGGCGTGCACTTTGGACATCAGACCAAGCGCTGGAATCCGAAAATGCGACCATACATTTTCGAGCAGAAGAACCAGATCTATATCATCAATCTGGATGAAACGGTGAAGCAGCTTCAGCGTGCGACTGAGTTTTTGCAGGAAGTGACGCGACGCGGTGGGAAGATTTTGTTCGTCGGTTGTAAGAAGCAGGCCCAGGAGGCCGTGAAAGAAGCAGCGCTTGCTTGTGGGCAGTTTTATGTGAATCAGCGCTGGCTTGGCGGAACGCTGACCAACCTCGCGACAATTCGCAAAAGCATTGGACGATTGAAATACATCGAGCAGATCGAGCAATCGCCCGAGTTCAAAAAAATGGGCAAGCAAGAGATTGCGGCGCTGAATCGGGAGGCTGCGAAATTGCGCCGGAATCTCGATGGCATCCTCGACATGGCCCAGTTACCGGATGCGCTGGTCGTGGTTGACACCACCCGGGAGCAGAATGCCGTAAATGAAGCGCGGCGCCTCAACATCCCAACCGTTGCCATTGTCGATACCAATGCTGATCCGGAAATTATCGATTATCCGATTGCAGGAAATGACGATGCCATTCGGGCCATTCGCGTGATTTTGCAGAAGTTGGTCGACGCAATTGTCTCGGCGACGGGCGATTCAACAGCGGCAGCGCAGGCAGAGATGGCGGGCGTTTCCGCCTAGCCTTGCCGCGCTACTATTCGACCGATGCAAATCAGTCCGAAAATCGTCAAGCAACTCCGCGACAAGACCAATGCCGGTATGATGGATTGCAAGCGAGCGCTGGCCGAGGCGCAGGGAGATTTGGCCAAGGCGGAGACGATCTTGCGCACCAAGGGCATTGCTAGCGCGAGCAAAAAAGCGTCGCGGGCGACAAAGGAGGGTATTGTCGCGTCGTATATCCATCTCCAAGGGAAGGTTGGGGTCCTCGTCGAGGTGAACTGCGAGACTGATTTCGTGGCGAAAAACCAAATCTTTCGCGATTTTGTCAAAGATATCACTTTGCACATTGCGGCGGCGCATCCGCTCTACGTGAGCCGGGAGGATGTTCCGGGTTCCTTGATCGAAGCGGAGCGGGAAATTTACTTGGCGCAGGTGAAGGGAAAACCCGAGGCGGTAATGAACAAGATCGTCGATGGAAAGCTCGATAAATTCTACAGCACAGTATGTTTGCTCGAGCAGGGCTTTATTAAAAACCCGGACCAGACGATCAAAGAATTGCTGAACACAAAAATTGCCGAATTGGGCGAGAACATTGTGATTCGGCGATTTACTCGCTACCTCGTGGGCGAGCCACTTGCCAATGAAGCCTCGCTGGCTTCGGCTGAAGAAGTCGCAGCTTAAATTTTCGCTTTTTGTTTTGGGCACGCGCAATCGCGCGCGCGCATCCGTTTTCTTTTAGCGCGATCCTGCATGGATTGCGCCGGGTTCAGGGAAATTTCCGGGGCCTGCTCCACAGCAACCCAACAAAAAAGATTATGAAACTAGATTCACTGGAAACACTCTTTGTCGAAGAACTGCGCGATCTTTACAGCGCAGAGAACCAATTGGTAAAGGCACTTCCGAAAATGGCCAAACGCGCCAGTTCGGAAGAGCTGAAAGAAGCCTTCGAGGAGCATCTCGAGTTAACAAGGGAACATGTCGAGCGACTCGATGAAATCTTTGAGAACCTTGGTAAGCCGGCAAAAGGCAAGACTTGCAAGGCGATGAAAGGATTAATCGAAGAAGGCTCGGAGGTTTTGGAGGAACACGGCGACGCGTCGGTTATTGATGCCGCGCTGATCGCTGCGGCCCAAAAAGTTGAGCACTATGAGATTGCCGCATATGGCACCGTCCGCACCTGGGCGGAGATGCTCGACCAAGACGATGCCGTCGATCTCCTGCAACAAACGCTGGATGAAGAAAGCGAGGCGGATGAGAAACTCACCGAGATCGCCGAAAGCACGATCAACGCGACTGCGGCAAACGAATAGATTACGTAGCGAGGGGTAAAGCCGTCACGTGGGCCTTGAGCCGTCGTGGCGGCTTCTGCTTTATTAAGGACGAATGGGACTCGCGACTTACCGGAAAAAGCGAAACTTCGCGGTTACAGCAGAACCGAAGGGGAGCGGTAAGCCCCTACCCAAACCGGTCCGTGGCGCATCTCGGTTCGTCGTTCAAAAGCACGACGCCAGCCGGTTGCATTACGATTTTCGCCTGGAGATGGATGGTGTTTTAAAATCGTGGGCGGTACCAAAGGGACTACCATGGACACAGGGAGAAAAACATCTGGCAGTGGAAGTGGAAGACCACCCCGTTGAGTACGCAGATTTCGAAGGGATTATTCCGGCAGGGCAGTACGGCGGTGGCACGGTCATGGTATGGGACCGTGGTAATTATTACGTTTATGGCGAAAAGCCACTGGAGTCGTGGCGTGAAGGTAAACTACACCTCGTCCTCGACGGCGAGAAAGCCAAGGGCGAATGGACGTTGATTCGCATCCGTGGGAGGGATGAGAAGAATCAGTGGTTACTGCTGAAAAGCGGCAAGAGCGTCAAACCAATTTCCAAGAAGCGGGAGGATCAGTCGGTGAAAACAGGTCGGACGATGAAGCAGATCGCTTCTGCGGCCGACGCCGAGTGGCAATCGAATCGCGCCGAGCCCAGTGATCCCTTTAAAGTGCGCATCGCCAAGGCCATGGCGAAGCGCAAGCCGGCTCCCAAAGCGAAACGCGCCCGGCTTGTTCAGGAAAGCTCCGTTCCAGAATTGGCGTCCCTTCCTAACGCGACCCCGCGATTTGTGCAACCGATGAAACCCCGTCTCGTGGACCAGCCGCCGCCGGACGGCCATTGGACTTACGAGCTCAAGTTTGATGGCATCCGGGCGATCGCAATCAAATCGGGCCGAGGGGTGCGTCTGATTTCACGGAACGAAAAGGAACTGAATGGCCGGTTTCCGGAAATCGCAGATGCCTGTGACGGATTCAATGCGGAGGAGTGTGTGATCGACGGGGAAATTGTCGCTCTCGATGATGAGGGCCGCTCATCCTTTCAATTACTTCAACGTGCGGAACTCGAAGGCAAGGATGCGCCGCTCGTATTTTACGTTTTCGATCTGCTGCAACTGAACGGTCGAAACACCATGTCGCTCCCGCTCGTTCACCGTAAAGAGTTACTGGCGCGATTGCTGCCGCGTTCAGGCGACGCGCTCCGCTTTTCAGGAGAGCTAGACGGCGATCCGCGACAATTGCTAGCTGAGATCAAACAGCATGGTTTGGAAGGGATTATTGGCAAACAGCGCGATTCGCGCTATGAGCCTGGTCGCCGTAGCGGTTCCTGGATCAAACTCAAATGCGTCAATGAACAGGAATTTGTCATCGGTGGATATACGCCGCCTGCAGGCGCGCGGAAATATTTTGGCGCCCTCCTCGTCGGTTACTACGACAAAAACCGGCTGCTCTTTGCCGGAAAAGTTGGGACGGGCTTTGACACCAAGACGCTCGCGTTGCTTTACAAGAAATTCCGGGAGGAAAAGCGCGACAGCTGTCCTTTTGCCGATCTGCCCTCCAAGCAAGGGGGCGAATGGGTTCAGGGGATCACTCCGGGCGAGATGCGAAAGTACACCTGGGTCAATCCAAAATTCGTCTGCCAAATCAAATTCACCGAGTGGACACGTGATTTGAAACTGCGCCAACCAGTTTTCCTGGGACTGCGAGAAGACAAGGATCCGCGCGAGGTTGTGCGAGAAGCATAAATCGCGCGCGTGTTTCAGCCATGATTCCCCGTCAGGACGACTTTCCGAGCGGCGATGGACATGGATGGACAAGTAGCGGTCAGCGGAATGTTTTGGAATGAATTTTTCGCCCGAGAACATCGTTGTCGGTCGAACATTGCGCTCGTAGATTTGGCCGGATGAAAGCCAGAGTTGTAGTTACGCCCAAAGCAGCGGTGCTGGATCCGCAGGGCGCCGCCGTCAAAGAAGCGATGCAGCATCTCGGCATGCCTGAAGTCAAAAACGTCCGCATCGGCAAGTACTTGGAGATTGACGTGAATGGCGACGGCGCTGAGGTGGAACAGCGGCTGCATAAGTTGTGTCGCGACTTGCTTTCAAATCCAGTGATTGAGGACTACCAGTTGCTCAAAGAATGAAGGCGCTTCGATATTTTTTTTGCGTGGTCTTTCCCCCGCTGGCGGTGCTTCTGACGGGTCGAATCGCGAGTTTTTTTCTGAGCCTCATTTTAACGTTGCTCGGATGGATCCCGGGCGTCATTCACGCTTGCCTCGTGGTTAGCGATTATCAGGAGGAACAACGGCTAGCCCACGTGGCGCATTGATGAAATTCGCCGTCATTCAATTCCCTGGATCAAATTGCGACCAAGATTGTCTTCGTGCTATTAACGGGATCGATGGATTGAGCGCGCAATACATTTGGCATAAGGAGACGTCGTTGACAGGGTTTGACGCCGTCGTATTGCCCGGTGGGTTCGCCTACGGCGATTATCTGCGCTGTGGCGCGATCGCGAGATTTTCACCGATTATGAATGAGGTGATACGCGTCGCGAAAGAGGGCCGGCTGGTTCTCGGCACCTGTAATGGCTTCCAAGTGCTCTGCGAAGCAGGTCTGTTACCGGGTGCCCTGGTTCGAAATCGGGGCCTCCGCTTCGTTTGCGATATAGCGACACTCCGGGTGGAAGTGCCGGACTCGGCGTTTACCCATGGCTTTACCCAGGGAACCTTGTTACGCATGCCAATTGCGCATGGGGAAGGGTGCTTTTTTGCGGAAACCGAAACGCTGCGCGAGTTGAACGAGCACGGACAGGTGGTCCTGCGCTACTGCGACGGCACTGGCGCAATCACGTCCGAAGCGAATCCGAATGGCTCAATTGAAAACATCGCGGGGATTTGCAACCGAAAGGGGAATGTTTTCGGACTGATGCCTCATCCGGATCGTGCCTCCGATCGACGACTTGGCGGCACTGATGGCGCAAAGATTTTCCTCTCCATGGCGCAAACGATCGCTGGCCAAAGCGCGCGCGCAGCGGCGTGAGTTTATTTCTTACCGGAACTGACACCGGAGTCGGCAAGACGTTTATTGCCGTCGAACTTTTGCGGTTATTGCGTAAGGCTGGGATTCGCGCCGTCGGCATGAAGCCGATCTGCTGCGGGGACCGCGACGATGTACGACGCTTGCTCGCTGCCGGTGCCGAAGACGCCACGATCGAGGAATTAAATCCGATATGGCTCCAATCACCGGTCGCCCCTTCAGTGGCGACGCGGATCGAGCGCGTCGAAATCGATATTGAGAAAATCTATCACCGCTTCACAATCCTGAGCCAGCGATTCGAAGTTGTTCTAGTCGAAGGAGTCGGAGGTTGGCTGGTCCCGATCGCGCCCAATTTTTTCGTGAGCGATTTGGCGAACCGGCTCAATCTGCCAGTTGCAATCGTCACGGAAAATCGGCTGGGTTGTTTGAATCACGTCCTGCTTACCTGTGAAAGTGTTCGAAACCGCGGGTTCAGCTGTGCTGGGATCATTTTGAACCGTGCCGATGCTGCGGCCGATCTCGCGCAGACCACGAACGAAGGCGAACTACGTCGCCTGTTGCCAGATGCCGTTCTACTACCAATCGCGGAAAATGGCATGCAAACGCCAGCCAGATGGGCGCAACTTTTTGCTCAGAATTCGCGCGGCAGCGACGTGTTCAGAAAATTGACACAACTGTAGCTCGCTGCGACACGGTTTTGGGTTTCGACAAGCCGTTCCCCTCGTGAAAATTACTGGCACCGGCGTTGCTAAGAGGAGCACTAACCTCACGCAATGCTCCTCGAAAAAATGCTTCACATGGGACAATCGTTGCCCGAATCCAGGGCTCGGTTGGCGAGTATTCATTCTTACCGGCGCCAGTTCGTCATGGTCACCAAAGCAACGGTGACCTCATCGAAAACCGTGGATTTCTCCTTCCGCGGCCCGCTGGGATTTCAAGCACACACCGTATTGCTGGCAGTCGAGAGCGACTCGCCGGACCAAATCGCTTTCGAGTCCGTCGGTGGCAATATCGAAGTCATGGGTTTGGTTGATTTCACGGAAGTACGGCCGAATTGCACCGAGATCACGCTGGCCGTGCATTACGAAATTAAGAACAAATTTTTTGAGTGGTTGGATCGTCGGCTTGGCTTCGTCGACGCATTTGTGAATTCTGAGCTGCGCAGCATCCGATCGCATTTTGAGGGAATCGCGGCACCGTATATCGAGCGGGCGTCTGTCTTGCCCGTGCTCGAAACGGCGACGGCGTAGGGGTCAAAGGGCGCGACCGGGACGTCGCGCCCTTTCCTCTGTACCGGTCAGGCAATGCGAACCGCGTGTGTTTTATCCAAACGCAAGATTTGACGCTGGCTGAGGGCAATCTCTTTTGTTGGATCGCGCAATTTTTCTCCGTTGAGCTGCACACTGCCTTGCTTGATTAACCGACTCGCCTCAGCGCGCGACTTTCGGATCCCAAAAACGGCGAACGCCTTAACTACGAGGCTGACGAGTTCGCCCGACTGAGTGTTGAAAGTGGGCAGTTCGGCGTCCGCTAATCGTTTTTCGCTGAAGCGCGCGGTCCACTCATCGCGTACTTTCTGGGCGACCTCACGCGAATAGTACGTCGTAACTATTTCGGTCGCGAGCTGCTTCTTTGCTTCCAATGGATGCTCGTGCGCCGGCAGATTGCGGGAAAGCAACAATGAGTAGTACCGCGCCATCAACTCGTCGGAGATGCTCATCAGTTTGCCAAACATCTGTGCCGGCTCATCCGTCAGCGCGACGTAATTGCCCAGGCTCTTGCTCATCTTTTGCCGGCCATCGAGGCCTTCAAGGATGGGCGTCAACAAAACCACTTGGGGGCGCTGTCCCTTTTCTTTTTGAAGCTCGCGTCCAAGCAAGATGTTGAACAGCTGGTCGGTGCCACCCAATTCCACATCCGCCCGCACCATCACAGAATCCCAAGCCTGCATGATGGGATACTGGATTTCGTGCGCATGAATCGGCTGCTCGCTCTGAATGCGGTCACGAAAGTCTTCTCGCTGCAAAAGCTGTTGCAGAGTCACTCGACTGTTGAGCTGAATGACATCTTCATACGAAAAGTTTCCCAGCCAGGAGCTGTTGTAGACAATCTCCGTCTTGGATTCGTCTAGAATCTTGAATGCCTGTTCGCGGTAGGTTTTTGCATTTGCCCGAACTTCCTCACGCGTGAGCTGCGGTCGCGTAATGGAACGCCCGCTTGGATCCCCGACCAGCGCCGTGAAATCACCAATAATCAGAATCGCCTGATGACCCAGGTCCTGAAAGTCGCGCAGTTTCCGAAAGATCAGCGAATGTCCAAGATGAATATCGGCGCTCGTGGGATCGACTCCCAGCTTGACCCGCAGCGGGCGTTTGGCGCGCAGCTTTTCTGCGAGTTCGGCCGCAGTGATAATTTGGGCCGCGCCGCGGCTGAGTTTCGCGAGCTCCTCTCCTGGATCCATTCTCACGCGCACTCTAAGAATGGGCGGCGCGTGAAGACAAAGGTTATTTGTTCTTGTTCAACAACTCACGCACCTCCTCGATGGTGAGAGGATGATGGTGCGCATCGAGTGATTTTTGACTTTTGCCCCGGGCAAGGAAAGGCCGGGCGCTGCCGAAATCGCGTGTGGAAAACTTCTTTGAACCGTTTGTTGTCACGGGAACCTCTCGCGCTGCGCGAGTCGAAAAGGTGGATGTGTCTTGTACTTTCGTTTGTGTGGCAGCTTTGGTTTCAAAATTGCGGGAGCTATAGCTCGTCGTCGCAAACTGCCGATCGGCCACAAAATTTCTGCTCAGCTTCTTTTCCGCAATATAAAACGAACGGGTCGCGCCGGAATTCGTCGAAATTGTGCGCTGTTGCGAGAAGCTTTTGGTTTGCTGCGGATTTTGGAGCCTTGTGTCTGGCTTGAGCAGGCGATCAATCAATTTTCGTTCCTGTTTCTGTGCGTTCGCCGTGATCATCTGAAACAGGAGCGCAAAAACAACCAGGCAAATACGCACGGGCTCAGCCTGCAAGGCGAGTCTCGAGTTGTAAAGAAAAACGCGCGCAAGCGGCTCGATCGGGAAACATTAAATTATAGTCACGGCGCTCCCTTGCGGTGCGCTCCGGATCGGCCATTCAGCAACGACAGCAGCGCAGCCGCTGACTTTTGGTCACGCGCAAGTATGGTCGAAGGATGGATTTGTTGTTCCGGGATGATCAGGCACTCATGGGCGAAGCACTGCGGCTGGCAACTAAGGGAGCAGCGGCAGAAGAAGTCCCAATCGGCGCGGTCATCGCCAAAAACGGGCGCGTGATTGGGCGCGGCTACAATCAAGTGGAGACGCTGAAGGATCCGACCGCACACGCGGAAATTCTCGCGATCACGCAAGCAGCCGCCACGGTCGATGATTGGCGCTTGACCGATTGCGATCTGGTCGTGACCAAGGAACCGTGTCCGATGTGCGCGGGAGCAGCCGTCCATGCGCGCCTGCGCCGGGTTGTCTTTGGTTGCGCCGATCCACGGGGCGGAGGTGCAGGAGGTCTACTGAACCTGCTGCAAAATCCGAAGCTGAACCATCAATGCGAAATCAGCTCGGGGGTGTTAGCGGACGAGTGTGCTCGCCTGTTGCAGAATTTTTTCCAGAAGCGGCGAGCCACCACCTGCGAAGAATAGAGCAGGCAATTACCATTAGTTCACTTATGTGCCGCATAATGGACGCCGGTCCATTCCCGCGGCGGTCGTGCCATCAATGCGTGACAGCGCTCTATATACATCTCGATTAAACGATCTCCGGGCTGACATTGAAGACAGTCTTGGAACCGCGCGGTTGCTTTTTCAAATGCGCCCGAAGCATAGGCGTCTTGGGCGAGCCCATAGTTTTCCAAATACTTGAGCAACCGTTGTTCCAACGGTATGCCTGCGCGATGCACTATGGTGAAAATCTTCAATGGTCGTGTCTTGCAGGTCACCTGGACCGGGTACAACTCTCCCAATCGAGGCTCCTTTGATGCCAGTGTCGCGCAACTTAGTCATCAGTCACAATCAACAAGTTCAACAAGTCCAGGTGGCGGG
>QHNB01000163.1 GCA_003217965.1 Verrucomicrobiota bacterium
TTACTTTTTGCCGCAGCTCCCGATCAAAACCCGTCATCACGGAAATAACGAGAATGAGAACGGTCACCCCGAGGAGGACTCCCAGGACGGAGATGAGCGTAATGATGGAGAGAAAAGTGCGCTTCGGTTTCAGATAGCGCAGCGCCAGGAAAAAGCTGAATGGCAGGCTCAAAGCGGGTAACGGTTGTCGGAAAGTGAACCGATTCCAAGCGTTAAAAATGTGGCGGTCGTTATGTCGCAGTACCGTCGTCGCCTCGCTCGGTCGAGGCGTTCCTAGCATCGATTCTGCCGCTGCGGACCCGTGGCTCCAGTTGTAGCTGCCGCCGTCCCTGGCGGCAGATTGGTGTTACGATGCTGGGTTCTCGCGTGCCGGGGGGAAACGGTACCGCTTTGTCGCCGTATTGATCATCACAATGGATTGTTAACCTGGTGATCAATGACTCAGCGTTTCAGCGTGTGCGCCTGTAATTCCTCGAGCGTGACAAATTCGAGCGCGGAAGCGTGAGTGGCTTCGAGATCAACCGGCGCGGCAACTCCGTGTTCGAGCGCTTCCTTCCAGCGCGCCACGCAAACGCACCATCTGTCTCCCGGCTCCAGGCCCGGAAATTCCCACTCCGGGCGCGGCGTCACCAGATCATTTCCCTGCAACACCGAAAAATCCAGAAACTCGCGCGTCATTTGTGCACAAACCGTGTGAAGACCGACGTCGCCGGGCCCGGTCTTACAAAAGCCATCGCGGTAAAACCCGGTAAGCGGATCTCGACAGCAACATTGCAACTCCGTTCCGAGAACATTCGTAGGCACGCGCACATGATAAGCGTAGCCTTGCTTCATTGCACTATTGTCCTTCGCGCGAAAGGTTGATGCATGAGTTCGTACGCCATTGCTTATTGGTCGATGCCGGCCGGTGCCGCGCGCGAATTCTTCGACAGCATCATTCGCGAATTGGCGAGGCGGTTCCATGCACCGGTGTTCGAGCCGCATCTCACCGTGTTTGTTGCACCAGAATGTTCCCGCCCGCCGCGAGAAGTGTTGTCTGAAGTTCCATCGCCCGATTTGGTGCTGGTCTCGCGCGAAATCGATTGGAGCAAGAAATTCACCGAAACGCTTTTCGTCTGCTTTGAGCGTAATCAAACTTTGTTGGATTTGGTCGAAGTGATCCGAAAATTAAGTGGCGGATCTGAGCAATACCAGATCGACCCTCATCTCAGCTTGATTTACAAAAAGCTACCGGCGAAAACGAAACGCGCACTGGCCGAGGAAATTCAATTGCCGTTTTCGGAAGTCCGTTTCAAAGGCATTTGCGCCATGCATTGCAAGTCACCGACCAAAACGGTGGATGACGTGCGGCAATGGAAGCTTCTCGCAACTCAGAATTCCACAATCCGAAAGGGCGCTTGATCCGGCGCGGCTCGGCGAAGCACCGGCGCCGAGACATTGTAAACCGGCACACCGGTAGCCGTCTTGGCGTCAGCCGTCCCGTTGTGGGCGTGTCCGTGAAAAACAGCGTCAACCCGAAAACGATTGATCGGCTCCTCCAGGCGACTCGATCCGAGGAATGCAAAAATTTCCGGATCTTCGCCTTGTACCGTTGCCCGAATCGGGGAATAATGGAGCACGACAATTTTTTTCTCGGTCTGCAACTTGGACAATGCTTGCTCGAGCCGCACCGCGTGATCGATCGCCTCCTGAACGAACTGTTTGATTAATGGTTCGCCCCATGCGTTCAGCATGCGCCGGCCAAAGCCACCACCGAAACCGCATACGCCTGCGAAACCGATCCCATTAATTTCATACGCGCCTCCATCGAGCAAAACCACGCCCGCTTGATCCAAGACCTTCTCAATCAGTTTACCTTCGCCCGATTCCAGGTCGTGATTGCCAAGAACAGCGAGGGCCGGAATGCGTAAACCGGAGTGCAAATCGGCGACAAGTTCCTCCGCCTCCTCTGCCAATCCGTAGTCGGTCATGTCGCCGCAAAGCAACAGCACATCGGCGCGCCGTGAGATTTCGGCGAAGGCGTCGTGCATGACGCCGCGCGAATGCTTTCCGTAATGGAGATCAGCCGTGGCCGCGATGCGAAGTTTACCCATCGATTACGAAACGGAAGCGCGTTCAGTGCCGGACGTTTATGGTGGTGAAACAATGCACCCGTGTCTTCTGGCAGACACGTATCATTACCGTGGAAAATGACGCGAAAACAACAGGCTTTGATGCGGCGTGTGCTGCGTTTTACAAGCGCGCAATCGAGTTGCTTCGGCAGAGCGAAATACCGTTCCTACTGGGCGGGGCATACGGGGTTTGCGTCTATACCGGTCTCGCCCGGCACACCAAAGACGTCGATCTCTTTATTCGAGCGGTCGATCTCGATCGTGCTCTCGGGATTTTCGAGAAAGATGGATGTCGAACCGAAAAGACCTTTCCCCACTGGCTGGCGAAGGTTTATCTCGGGCAAAACGTCATCGATTTAATCTACGCTGCCGGAAATGGCCTGGGCTTGGTCGATGATTCCTGGTTTACGCGTGGGCGCGATGACGAACTGCTCGGGCTTCCGGTGAAAGTAATGGGTCCGGAAGAAATCATCTGGATGAAAGCGTTTGTTCAAGAACGCGAACGATTCGACGGCGCCGATATCGCTCACATGATCCAAAGCTGCGCTGAATCAATCGACTGGGCGTATTTGCGCACACGTTTCGGAGCAGACTGGCGCGTCTTACTCAGTTTTCTTGTTTTGTTTGGCTACATCTACCCATCGGAACGCCAACGTGTGCCGGCGCATCTTACCCACGAACTCACGCGTCTTTTGGCGCATGAGCAGATCGTTCCGTTTCACGACCGAATTTGCCGCGGCACATTTTTGTCGCGCGCGCAATTTTTGCCCGATGTGAACGAGCGCGGCTACAACGATGCGCGACTTGAGCCGCGCACGACGATGACGGAGAAGGATATTGCGCTTTGGACAGCGGCGATTGAGAAAGATAATCGCTCTTATTTGATGGGATCCTGCGGTTGAGAATCGGCCTCACAGCGACCAGAATTTCGTCTTCGCCAATTGCCCAGGCCGCGGGATTGTCGGTAAAGTAAACGGTGAGCGACATTGTTGGCATCGATCTCGGCACGACCAATTCCCTTATCGGGATAATGGAATCGGGGTTTCCGATTTTGCTCGCGGATGAAAATGGCGAACGTCTCACGCCATCAGTCGTGCATTTTCCGGAGGCGGGCGAGCCCATGATTGGGCGGGCGGCTTTGCGGGCCAGGGCGCTCGCGCCTAGCACGACAATTTATTCGATCAAACGGCTCATGGGAACGCGGCGCGATGAAATCAAAAAGCTCAATGTTGATTATGAAATCGCAGCAGGTAAAAAGGGACTCGCTCGGGTTCGCGTTCGAGACCGTGAATTTTCGCCAGAAGAACTTTCTGCGCTGATTCTGAGGAAATTGAAAGCCCAGGCTGAACGCGCCCTTGGTCGCGCCGTCGATCGGGCTGTGATTACGGTGCCCGCTTACTTCAATGACACACAGCGTAAGGCGACGAAACGTGCCGGCGAACTCGCCGGCTTCAATGTCGAACGAATCGTAAACGAACCAACCGCAGCCGCGCTGGCCTACGGACTTGATCGATCGAAAACAAAATTGCGGGTCGGCGTCTACGATCTGGGCGGAGGCACATTCGACATTTCGATTCTGGAATTGGACGAGGGATTGTTCGAAGTGCTGGCGACGAACGGTAACACCCAGCTCGGCGGTGACGATATCGACAACGCGATTATCGAATATGTGCTGGCAAGATTCGGTGTCCCCATCGGAGCTGGCGATGTCGCGCGACTGCGTGAGGTGGTAATTGATGCCAAGCATCGATTGTCGGTTGAGGAAAACGCGACGATTCGCCTGCCATTCGTTGGCGGACGAAACTTGGAAATTCCATTGTCTCGAGCAGAGTTGGAGAAAATCGCTCAACCTATAATTGAAAAAACGCGCTGGCATTGTGCGCGCGCTCTGGCTGACGCGAGACTAACAGCTGAAGAACTCGACGAAGTGATTCTGGTCGGTGGCGCGACGAAGATGCCGCTGGTGCGCAGATTTGTCCGCGAATTCTTTGCTCGTGAACCCAATATTTCGCAAAATCCGGAGGAAATAGTGGCGGTGGGCGCGACCATCCAAGCGGGGATTTTAGCGGGTGCGCTTCGCGATGTCCTGCTCCTGGACGTTACGCCACTGTCGCTCGGAATTGAAACGTTCGGCGGGCTCATGAATATCATTATTCCGCGGAACTCGACTATTCCGATTAAGGCGGGCGAAATGTTTACCACGGCGGTGAATAATCAACGCGCGATGTCGATCAAAGTGCTGCAAGGCGAGCGCGAGATGGCGCAGGACAACTGGCTTCTCGGGCAACTCGCGATTGAGTTCGAGCCCGCGCCGAAAGGCGTGCCGCGTGTAGGGGTACAATTTGAAATCGACGCCAACGGTATTCTGCACGTGCTGGCGCGGGACACGAAAACAGGTGCGGAAAGAAAGCTGGAGATGACCAGCGCGATCGATGTCTCGGAGGAAGCAGTGGAAAGAATGTTGGCTGATTCACTCGAGCATGCGTTTGACGATATGAGCGAGCGCGCCTGGGTGGAAGCAAAGGTGAAAACGGATGAGATGGTGGCGGCCATCGAGGCGGCACTGCCAGTCGCGGGAAACGAGATTAGCGACGAGGAACACGCTCTGATCGCCCAAGCCGTGCGGGAAGTGCTCGAAGCAGCTTCGAGTCAAAACCTTGCGCGATTACAGCGCGCGAATTCTGCCCTTGACCACGCGACACAAAATCTGGCCGATCTCGTCCTGCGGAAAGCGATGATGGGGAAACCAGAAGTCCAGGAAACGAATCATTAGCAGAATGAATTAGGACGCGGGAAACAAGCAACTAGAAACAACCACAAATTGTGGAGACAGCCGGGCCGGCTGCAATTCAGAAGAAAATACTAATCAGGAAACCAAGAAATGAGGAACCACAAACAAAGCAGAAATTTCATCGTTTTCCTGCTCTCCTGAATAAATAAATTAGATCGGAAGCGACGGAGCGCCCGTCCCTCCATTTGACCTGTCGCGATAACTGCAGCGAGGGTTCAGAAGCAAAACAGAATCGTCGCGCCTTGACTGAGCGAGGCGGCTACAACTGTAGCCACGGTCTGGCGCTTGCCGGATTACCGTGCGCCGGATTCCGAATTATCGCGGCGACAAATCGACCGGCGTCGGGGACGGCATCGCATTCGCAGTCGCGGAAGGCGACGGCACGGGCGCTTGAGTCGAGGGCACGGTGGATTGAATGGATTGAGTCT
>QHNB01000164.1 GCA_003217965.1 Verrucomicrobiota bacterium
CCGAAAAATCCCGATCGCTCGACTATTTTTCAGCTCTTCTCACTTTTCGGGTCCAAGCGCGAAATCGCTGAAATGCGTGACCGATTCTGCAAAGGCGGCATTGGATATGGTGAATTCAAAAAACAGCTGTTCGAAAAACTGTGGGACTACTTCGCGCCGATGCGCAAACGGCGCCAGGAACTTCTCGCTGACAACTTATATGTGGATAGCGTGCTTGTCCGTGGCGCGCAACAAGCGAACGCAATCGCCGACGAGACGATGGCGCGGGTGCGGGAGGCAGTTGGATTGCGCTAAGCGTTTACTCCAGTGGGTCTGATCCCTACCTAACCAGTGGTTATCCTTGGCGTGGCGCGGACTAATTCCTGCCTACTTTGGATGTAAGCAAAAGTCCTTTACTGGCAGCGATGACCTTATCGCTTGCCGCCTGGTTCTACGGTGCTGCGCCGTTTTTCAATTCTGCGAAAATGAGCCGGCCGCCGGCGGTCTGCAGCGCGCTTGAAACGATAATTTTCACGCTCGTACCGATTCGTGGACGCGCATGATTGACCACGATCATCGTTCCATCCGGCAAATAGCCGACGGCTTGATGGGCTTCGCGACCTTCCTTCACCAATTGCAGTTCGAGCTCGTCACCGGCCGCAACTGTCGGTCGCAATGCCCGGCTGAGATCGTTTAAGTTCAGCGTCGGGACTTGCTGCAACCGCGCAACTTGACCAAGCGTATTATCGTTGGTGAGCAAGCGCGCCTGTAGAAGCTTTGCTGTCCGCACCAGACGCTCATCGACCGGACCTTCTTCAGGCTCACTTTCGTGAATCCTGAGCTCGATTTCGCGGGAGTTTTGCAATTCGTTTAGAATCTCGAGACCGCGTCGGCCGCGGTCCCGCTTCATTGGTTCGCGCGAATCGGCCAGGGCTTGCAATTCGCTAAGGATGAAGCGTGGGACAATGAGCGAGCGGCTGATAAAACCGGTGGCGCAAAGGTCCGCGACCCGGCCGTCGATGATCACGCTAGTGTCGAGGACAAGCGACTCATGTTCCATCGTCTCGCGAGTGAAACGCACATACGGAATAATGAGGGAGAACTCGTCGCGATTGCTACGCATGGCCAGCATCATGCCGAGATAGGCGAAGGTGGAGTATACGATCAGACGTACTACCCACTGCGTCGTTTCCGGCTGAAAGCGCAACACTTCCGATGCCGCAAGCAAGTTGGCAAAAATCAAACCGAGCAGCAATCCGAACGTCGCCGACGAAAAAGCGCGTAGGGAAATTCCTTTCAGCAGCCGATCAATCAGGACGATGATCAGTCCGGCGAGCAGGCCGATAAGCAAACCTGGCATGGTGCGACCCTGCAATTCGCCCGAAATGAGCGAGCCGATCGCGCCGCAGAACGTGACAAAAAGCACCCGCAGCAGATTGACCGTGAATAACGGTGTCATCGCTCGGGCGAACGTCGCGCGGCCTGCTGCCGCGGCCGCTGCGGGGCCGGCTCTGCTCTGGCAGCCGAATCGCGATAGAAAAGGACGCCGTGGGCTCGCAGGTTAGCAACCAGTGCTCGAAGATCGCGCGCCAGATCAGAATCGTTAACTAAGGCTGCCAGCAAACCTTTGCCGCTAGTCGCTTCGCGGAGCAATTGCGTCGCACTGGAGAAGGTTTTCCGTGCTTCCGAGATCGCATTCTGCAGGTCATCGGCATCTTTTTTTGCCGACGACATGGCCGCGTCGGCTTTGTCGACGACGCCATCAAATTTCTTTGACGATTGAGCTAGAGAACCGGTCGCATCATTCAAGTGATCGATGCTGGAACGCAAGTTTATCAGCGCTTCGGGCGAGAGCGCCTCTGTGTTCAAACGGGTAAACGTACCATTGATATTTTGAACAGTGCCGCGCAAATCTTGAATGAGCAGGTTTCCTTCACGAGTAAGGTCATCAATACCTGTTTCGCGTGCGCCATTGACGGTGGCGTTCTTGGCCAGGAACTCTTTCGCTGGAGCCGGTGGCATGATGACGTTAACGAAACGATCTCCAAGTAGTCCGGAGCTGCCAACGGTGAATTTGCTCCCCACCGGAATCTTCACGTAGTCATAAATTTTAAGGGTGATGGCAACCCCTTCGCCTTCGCGGACGAGGTGAGGAGGGCCTGCAACCTTGCCGATCTTGGCGCCACTGAACAAAACATCCGATCCTTTGAGTAGACCACTCGCATCCTTAAACCGCACCGTGATTCCGTAGTAAGTTTTGAAACCTTCCCCGAGACGCCCGAACTCGACAACGAACCCGCAAATCGCTGCGAGGCCGATGAAAACGAAAATGCCGACTTTTAGTTCAAGCGTGCGATCGCGATCCATGGGAAACCAGTCCCGTTATCTTAACGAGATTGGCACAATCAAAAATTAATTTTATCGCGCCGTCGATTCCGAACGTCCCTGCAAAAAATCCTGGATAATGGGATCACGGCAGCGCGTGAGTTCGTCCGGCGTTCCATAGAAATATATCCGCCCTTCGTGCAGATAAGCAATGTGATCTCCGACTTGGATCGCGCTTTTCATATCATGGGTGACCACAATGCTGGTCATACCGAAGCGGTGCTGAAGGCGGCGGATCAGCCGATTAATGTTATCCGACACTACCGGATCTAGTCCCGAAGTTGGTTCATCGTAGAGCACGCACGACGGCCGCCGAATGATCGCCCGCGCCAGACCGACTCGTTTGCGCATTCCACCAGACAAGCTTTCGGGCATTTTCGCGTTCTCCCCTTCGAGTTCGACGACTTCGAGTACTTCATTGACGCGCGCACGAATCGCATTTGGGCTACGCATCCCCGCTTCGATTAAAGGAAAAGCGATATTGTCCTCGACCGTCATGGAATCAAAGAGCGCGCCACTCTGGAAAAGGATGCCCACTTTTTGCCGAACGCTCCCAAGTTGTCGCTCGCTCATCCCGATAATGTTTTGACCAGCGATCCAAATTTCGCCTCTCTCTGGTCGCATGAGCCCGATCAGATTTTTTAGCAAAACCGATTTGCCACCGCCGCTGCGACCGATGATGACGAGAGTCTCGCCAACGGCCACGTCAAGATCGACGCCGCGCAAGATTTCCTCCTTATCGATCTTCTTGCGCAAATCGCGCACGGAAATCATGGCGCCATTTGGCCCGGATGAGACCGAGTTCCTTGCGGTGCTTACACCTTTCCCCGAACCTGCCGCCGTTGTAGCTGCCGCCGTTTCTGGCGGCAAATGCCGGTCTTCATTCATGCCGTTCATACCCACTCAACCAACGCAACTTCAGCTTAAAAACTCCATTGTTCACCTCCTGAACAGCAGACCCGCAGCACATTTCCTCTAACGTCGCACGATTTCTATTTCTGCCGCCAGTGATGGCGGCAGCTACAATTTCTCCCGACGAAACCACGACAAGTTTGCTGCAAGATATTGCCCTTTCTCTTTCTGCCGTCTACTGATGACGGCAGCTATAAGGCAACACACACCCCTGCGCTCATTGGTAACCAGCCGGGTAAACGATGTTCAGCGCCATGGTCAGGAAAAAATTTGAGATCAGCACCGCGAGCGACGAAATCACGACCGCTTCGGTTGTCGCCCGTCCCACCCCGACGGCGCCTTCCCGTGTGGTCAATCCTTTGTGGCAGCAGATGAAGACGATAAGCAAACCGAAACAAAACGCTTTCGTCATGCCCATGATCAAATCACGCATGAGGGTCCATCGTACCATGTTTGCGATGTAATAAGTCCCATTAACACCGAGTGCGAAGATAGCGACGAAACAACTCGCGACGATCCCAAACCCAATGCATTCGGCCGTGAGCAGAGGCATCGAAACGAGCATGGCCAAGACACGTGGAACGACCAGGTAATCGATCGGGTAGACAGCGAGAGCGCGCAGGGCATCAATTTGTTCGGTCACTTTCATGGTCCCAATCTCTGCCGACATGGCCGCGCCAACCCGGCCGCTCACCATCAGCCCGGTTAAGACGGGACCGAGTTCACGAGCAATCGCGACTGAGACCACGGCGCCGACCGCTGAACCCATTCCGATCTTATTGAACTGAAAGTAGGTTTGGGCCGCGAACACGGCACCGGTGAAGGCGCCGGTCACGATGACAACAACCTGAGAATGCAAGCCAACATCAACGATCTGTCGCAGGAACAATCGCCAGCGAAGGCGACGGGTAAAAACCGATCGAATCGTGTCGGCAGCCAGGAGCAGCAGTTCGCCGAGATATTGCACGAACGCGAGAAAGGGTGCGCCCAGGGCTATGAAGAAACGCGCCATCATGTCAGGTCGAACGCGGAAAAGGTCGCGTGAAATTGATCAGCTCGCGAATATCTCCCTGCTCTTTTCGGGACGCCGCGCGCCAGCCATAACCGTGAGC
>QHNB01000165.1 GCA_003217965.1 Verrucomicrobiota bacterium
CATTTTAAAGGCGAGCTCGCTCGAATCGACTTCATGGTAGCTGCCATAAACGATGTCGACCTCAACATCGATGACCGGATAACCGCCGAGCACCCCATTCAGGACCGCTTCTTCAATGCCTTTTTTCACCGCCGGAATGTATTCGCGCGGAATCACGCCGCCCACGATTTTGTTTTCGACGAGCAGACCTTTGCCGCGGTGTGCCGGCCGCACATCGACTTCGACGTGACCGTACTGTCCGCGACCGCCTGATTGCTTGATTAATTTGCCAACGCCGTGGGCACCACCGGTGATTGTCTCGCGATAGGCGATTTGCGGCTTCCCCGCATTCGCGTCCACCTTGAATTCGCGGAACATGCGATCGCGAATGATTTCTAAATGCAGTTCACCCATGCCGGCGATGATCGTCTGGCCAGTATCCTCATGCGTGTAGACGCGGAAGGTCGGATCTTCTTCCGCAAGACGTTGCAGGGCGGTCGCCATTTTCTCCTGATCTAGCTTCGTCTTTGGCTCGATCGCCATTGAGATAACGGGATCGGGAAACGATGGCGGCTCGAGCAAAATCGGATGATCCTCGTCGCAAAGCGTGTCGCCGGTGGTGATGTTCTTGATTCCCACAATGGCCGCAATGTCGCCGGAGTAGCAGGTCTCGATGTCTTCGCGTTTGTCCGCCTGAATTTGAATCAAACGCGAGATGCGCTCGCGTTTGTTCGTGCGCGGATTGTAGACGGTGTCGCCTTTACTGAGGGTGCCAGCATAAACTCGAAAGAAAACGAGCTTGCCGACAAACGGATCGCTCCAAAGCTTGAACGCGAGCGAGCAAAAGTTGCCGTTGTCGTCCGTTGGTGCCTCCATCGGCTCGTGCGAATCGGGATCCATGCCTTTGGCCGGCGGAATATCAAGAGGGCTTGGGAGGTAATCGACCACTGCGTCGACCAGGTACTGCACGCCTTTATTCTTGAGTGCCGAACCGCCAACGACGGGCACAAACTTGTTCGCAATCGTTTGACGACGAATGCCCGCTTTCAACAGCTCCGGTGTAATCGGTTTTTCTTCGAGAACAGCCTCCGCAACTTCGTCATCAAGATTTGAAATTTGCTCGACCAGATCGTGATAAGCTTTCTCGACAAGATCGACATATTCCTTTGGAACGTCGGCAAGTTCATACGTCGATCCGAGCTGATCGCTGTCGGAATAGATGATCGCTTTCTTATTAATAACGTCGATCTGGCCTTTGAACTGATCTTCTTTGCCCAGCGGAAGCAGAACCGGCCACGCGTTGGCGCCGAGTTTCTTGCGCATGCTATCGATCGACATCTTAAAGTCGGCGCCGACGCGGTCCATTTTGTTGATGAACGCAAGGCATGGCACATTGTATTTCGTTGCCTGCCTCCAGACCGTCTCCGATTGCGGCTGCACTCCCGCAACGGCATCGAAGACTGCGATTGCGCCGTCCAATACACGCAACGAGCGCTCCACTTCCGCCGTGAAATCAACGTGACCCGGCGTGTCGATAATGTTGATGCGCTGTTTGATGCCTTCGAATATTTTGTAAACGTCCGGCTCTGGGCGCTGCGTCCACGAGCAAGTCGTCGCCGCGGAAGTGATCGTGATGCCGCGCTCACGCTCCTGCTCCATCCAGTCGGTCACCGTCGTGCCTTCATGCACTTCACCGATCTTGTGAATCATGCCGGTGTAAAAGAGAACACGCTCGGTCAGCGTCGTTTTGCCGGCGTCGATGTGCGCAGCAATTCCGATATTCCGGGTACGCTCGAGCGGGAATTTCCGATCGGGCGAATTCGGATTCGCCGCCGCTGCTTTTCGTTCAATCGCCGCCGTCGCCATAAAATCACCAGCGGAAATGCGCAAAGGCGCGGTTCGCCTGCGCCATTTTGTGAGTATCTTCGCGTTTCTTGATTGCGTTGCCCTGCCCAGCGGCGGCGTCTTTAATCTCGTGTGCCAGCGCCTCCGCCATCGGCTGGCCACGGCGATTGTCGGCGTACTGCACAATCCAACGCATCGCGAGTGAGATTTGACGCCCCGGCGCCACTTCCATCGGAACCTGGTAAGTCGCGCCACCAACGCGGCGAGATTTTACTTCGAGCCGGGGACGAACATTCTCGAGGGCCTTGTTCAAAATTTCGAGCGGGTCCACTGAGTCTGAGCCTTCGCGCGATTTGTCGATCGCGGTGTAAACGATTCGTTCTGCGAGCGATTTCTTGCCGCGTTTCATCACCGTAGCAATGAGCCGGGCCACCGCCGGACTACCGTAGCGGGAGTCCACCCTCTCTTCTTTTTTGTAAACTTTGCGTCGGCGCGACATGGTTATTTCTTAGCCGCCCCCTTGGCTCCTTCACCTCCACTGCCACCCTTTGGTCGTTTCGCGCCGTATTTCGAGCGGCTGCGGCGCCGCCCATCCACTCCGAGGGAATCGAGTGTTCCTCGAACGATGTGGTAGCGCACGCCCGGCAAATCTTTCACGCGCCCGCCGCGCACCAGCACGATCGAGTGTTCCTGCAAGTTGTGCCCTTCGCCCGGAATGTACGCGATCACTTCCTGGCCATTCGTCAGCCGCACTTTGGCGACCTTGCGCAGCGCAGAATTCGGCTTCTTCGGTGTGCGCGTCATCACCTGCATGCACACTCCGCGCCGCTGCGGACAATCGGTTAACGCGGGCGATTTCGATTTCACCGAAACCTTGCGCCGTCCTTTCCGCACAAGTTGATTAATGGTTGGCATTTCCGATCCAAACGCCGCGCGAAGGATTATGTTCGGGCGACAAAAAATCCGCTCAGGCCGTGAACCCCTGCTCACGCTCTGATGCGGAGAGCGCGCAATATAGGAATAAATTCCGAGCCTGCAAAGGGTTTTTTACGCGCATTTTCATAGGGAAATGCGATTGCGCGCAAACAATCACAAATGTCCTTCTCTGGCGCGCAGACGATGCCCAAGTCCGGCCCGGACTGAACAATGTCTGGCTCGTCCGCTTGGCGCGTTCGAAGAGTTGTTTGAGAGATCGTTCGCATTCGCTCAGGATGACAGTGTGTTCGAGATGCTTAGAAAGGATTACCGGAGTGCCGCCAGGTTAGGTCGGTTAGTAACCGCTCACGGCGTCGTCGAGACACCGGCATTTTTGCCGGTGGGGACGCAAGGAAGCGTAAAGGCGGTGAGCCCCCGTGAACTGCACGAGCTCAATGCACAGATCATTCTGGGAAACACTTACCACTTGTACGTGCGGCCAGGGCTCGATGTCCTCCGACACTTTGGCGGGCTGCACCGTTTTATGAATTGGGACGGACCGATCCTGACCGACAGCGGCGGTTACCAAATTTTTTCGCTGGCAAAGTTGCGCAAGCTCACACCTGAGGGAGTCCACTTCCAAAACCATGTCGACGGAACCCCAACATTTATCTCACCGGAAATTGCGATGGAAATTCAGGCGGTCCTCGGGAGCGACATCGCAATGGTGCTCGACGAATGCGCACCCTACCCGTGCGATTACGAATACGCCGCGCGCAGTTTGGAGCTTACGATTCGCTGGGCGCGGAGGTGCAAGGAAGCAGCGGATAAAAAAAACGCCGAACTCCGACACAGTTCGGGAGGAGAGTGTCAGGCGCCGGAGAGCGAACAGCGAAGCGAAGATGTTGTAGCCGCTGTCCTCAGCGGCAGTTCCCAAGGGTCTGCCGCCGCGGCGGCAACTACAATGCGCAAGCTTGTCTTCGGCATTGTTCAAGGTGCGACGTTTCCGGAATTGCGCAGGCAAAGTGCCGAGTCGCTTGTCGCGCTTGCGTTTGATGGCTACGCCATCGGAGGTGTCAGCGTGGGCGAGCCGGAAGGTGAGATGATCGGAGCCATTAACGCGAGCGTTCCATATCTTCCGCAGGACAAGCCACGCTATGCCATGGGATTGGGCACCCCGCGCCAGATGCTGGAAATGATCGGCCGAGGCATCGATATGTTTGATTGTGTTTTGCCGACCAGATTGGCGCGCAACGGCACCGCTTTTGTCTCGTCCGGCACGTTGAATTTAAAAAACGCGGAATTCACTCTCGACCAAGAACCGATTGAGGCTGGCTGCTCCTGTCCAAGTTGTCGCGAGTTCACGCGCGGCTACATCCATCATCTCGTCAAAGCGGAAGAAATTCTCGGCCTGCGTCTAATCACGCTACACAATTTACATTTTTACCTCGATCTCATGCGACAGGCGCGGGATGCAATTAAGGACGGGAGCTTCGATTCTTTTCGAAAAGATTTTGTCGCAAATTATCGAACGCGCGGCTCCGAGAATGGCGCGGAATAGTCAGCAAAACCGGGAGCGAACCGGGCACGCTGCTATGAAATCCGGCACCGGTCCTGGCTCAGAAAATCGACAATGTCGAGTCGAGCGACCCGTTCTTGCATTGCGTGCTGCATTGGAGTCAATTGTGCCCCACTTTTTCGGCGCATTTCATGATGATTTTCTTACTCGCTCAAACCCAGGCTGCGCCCAGCGCTAACCCTCCCGGGGCCGGCGGCGGCTTCGGATTTTTTGTGCCGTTCATCCTGATCTTCGTCATCATGTATTTCATCATGATCCGGCCGCAGATGCGGCGACAAAAGGAACAACAGAAGCTGATCGGAACACTCAAAACTGGGGACAAAGTGGTGACCAACTCTGGCATTCATGGATTAATCGCCAATGTCAAGGATTCCACCGTGATTGTGAAGGTGGCCGACAACGTCAAGATCGAGATGGAAAAATCGGCGATCGCAAACGTCGCGAAATCGGACTAATCCGACTTTCAATTAGATGACTCCGGCGCTGATGTTTTTTATCGAGCTGTCGTGGCTCGCGTTGCTCGGCTGGTATTTCGCCACCGATTACGGCTTGCGCAAGCGCCTCCTCGCCACAGTGCTTATGGTCATAGCGGTCGCGTTTAGCGTAGCGATCACCTATCCGCCGCAGAAGAAAATTTCACTGGGACTCGACATCAAAGGCGGCACGTCCTTCCTGATCAGGCTTCAGCGGACCGACAAGCCGATCACGAATGTTATGCTCGATCAGGCCGTTGAAGTCATCCGGAAGCGCGTCGATTATTTTGGTGCGGGCGAACCGATTATCAGCCCGGTCGGTCAGGACC
>QHNB01000166.1 GCA_003217965.1 Verrucomicrobiota bacterium
GGAACAACGAGCTGCTTTCTCAACTCGGCTATTACACTGGCATCTCCGTAGCTTCGCAGGAAGCACATCGCAAATGACACCCAGTGAGTGCTGGAAATTCTTCCGACCAAATCGAGCAGGAAAACGAGGAGATCGTCCGCATGTCGAACTCTAGGCGGCAGGGACTTTTCGTGGATGATTTCGAAATCGACCAAGCGAGCGCGGTCCATCTTTTCATCATAAATCACGTTTGTCATCGACGCGTCCCCGTGCGACCAGCCGGCACCGAACTCATCGCTCCAAAACTGATGCGCACGGCGATATTCGCGCCCAGCGGCCTCCAGCATGCGTGTGCTAAGCGTCCCTTGCTTCATGTGATCCCATAGACTTTGCCCGGGTAGTTTGTCCAGTATCACTGTTCGTGCATCCCGCACTGAGGCACGAAAACGATCGCCGTTCAGCATCTGGAAACAGTTCGCTTCCCACCGTCGCCACTGCCGGACATCGCTCAAGAAACGAATCGGTAAGTCGGCCATGCGAAAGTAGAGATTGATCAGATGAGCGGCGCGCTCACCATAAACGTTCCGTCGCTTCGTGACTACGCATCGCCCGCGCACCGACTTCTCCGAAATCGAATTGATCTTTAGGGTTTCGACAAAGTCTGTGGCTGCATGCGACAAACCGTCTGGAATCAACCGTTCCATCAGCGGCGAGACTTTCCCATTTACGAAATTCAACATTTTCCTGCCCCTTAATTCGATCTCTCGCGGTCGACTTATCTCAATTCACCTGGTGCCGGATTCTTCAGCCCAATTCATGCCGCCGACAACGAAATCGTTTGGCCCGGTTTCATCGCGCGCAACTGAGCTTGCGACCCACGTTTTTTCAATTCCTGCGCCAGCATTTCCGGCGTCCCTTTCAGCAAAGGAAAAGTTCCGAAATGGATAGGAACAACAAAGCGCGGCTTGACGAATTCGATGGCGTCGGCTGCGCGGTCAGGACCCATGGTAAAATGGCCACCCATACAAACGAGCATCCAATCAATCGGAGTCGAGCGCGAGACCAGCGCCATGTCGGAAAATAAATCGGTGTCGCCGGTGTGATAGAGAGTTGGACCGCCCCGAATCGATAACACAATTCCACTCGGCGTGCCGCCATAAATCGGCGCAGCGTTTTCCTTTGGCATTATCGCGGTGCCGTGCCACGCCGGCACCAAGCGCGCAGTTACTTCTCCATCGAGGGCGCTCATCTCTCCGCCAAAATGCCCGATCAATTCGGAATCAGCGAGCTCGGCCGGATAGCCAAGGACCGTTCGCATCGCCGCCGCCAGGTCATAGGTGGCTAAGAGCTTCGCTTTCGTTTTTTTTGCGATCTCGACCGACTCGCCCACGTGATCGGAATGGCCGTGGGTCAGGCAAATCAGGTCCACGCGAGTGAGATTCTTTAGCTCCTCCTCGCCGTTCTCCCACGTTGGATTTTTCAACCACGGGTCGATGAGCGCGATCTTCCCCGCTGGTGTGATCAATTTGAAACCAGCATGCCCGTAATAAGTGAGTTGAGTCGCCATAATGGAATGGAACGAATGCAAAAGGAGATTCGCGGCGAACGATTTCTTCGCGCGTGCGTTTGTTGTGACGAACGAAGGCCCAGCTAAAGTCCGGCCCATGCACGAAGAAGCGCATCGTCATCTTGCTAGGACCGATAAACGCCTTGCCATGTTAATGGCCACGAGCCGGCGGTATGATCTTGTGCCGCAGAACGGGGTGCGCCCCTTCGACGCGCTCGCGGAATCGATCGCCTATCAACAGCTGAGCGGGAAGGCGGCAGCCACTATTTGGAAACGGGTGCGAGCGCTTTTTCCGAAACGTAAATTCCTCGATCCCCAACTGGTCCTCGAAACGGCGGACGAAAAACTTCGTACCGCTGGTCTATCCCGCAGCAAGGTCGCGGCTCTAAAGGATCTGGCGGCGAAAACGATCGACCGCACAGTCCCCACCACGCGGCAAATGGCAAAAATGACAGATGAGGAGATCATTGAGTGCTTGAGTCAAGTGCGCGGGATTGGGCGGTGGACAGCGGAGATGCTCTTGCTCTTTGACCTCGGCCGGCCGGACGTTTGGCCGGTGCATGACTATGGTGTGCGCAAAGGCTTTGCGAAAATCTTCGGGAAACGGAAACTTCCGACGCCGAAACAGATGCTCAGACAGGGAGAAAAGTGGCGTCCTTATCGGTCTGTTGTCGCCTGGTATTGCTGGCGCGCTCTCGATAAGCCGGCACCAAGTGGGAATCGAAGTTAAGCCGGAAAAGTCTCGACCTTCAGCAACGGCGGAAATGGGATCGCCCAAATCGCTGTTTTCCTCGCCGATGCCAATGCGATCGTCGCCAAGGTGATAGTTTTCAGTAAAGCGCCGGGGGTGGTAGGCGAGGGTGCCGTTCCCGCTTTCCAAGGGGAAATCAAATCGAGTGGCAAGGGGGAGCGAAGCCAGTTAAAAGCCCGACGGCAACTGAGATGCAGGATCGATATGGCCGGGATGGATCAGCTCAAGGGCGAGTCGCCAGATTAGAACACCAATTACCGCCGTAAGAAACAGCAGGGCCTCGAACGCAACCCGCTTGCCGCTCTTTCGCTTCGTCTTTACGCTCGCCCTATGCGGGTTCTCGTCACCGGCGGCGCGGGGTTCATCGGTTCGCATCTGGTCGAGAAATTACTGGCCGAAGGCCACGAGGCCGCAATTCTCGATGATTTTAACGATTTTTACGACCCGCAAATCAAACGATCGAATATTGCTGGTCTTCAGAAGAACACACCGATTTTTCAAATCGATTTGCGCGACAACAATGCCGTTCGAGCACTCTTTCATCGCGAGAAATTCGATGCCATCGCGCACCTTGCCGCCCGAGCCGGTGTTCGCCCTTCCATTGCGCAGCCTCTGTTATATTACGACACAAATGTAAACGGCTCGCTGCATTTGCTGGAGGCGGCGCGTATCGTTGGAATCGAGCGCTTTATTTTTGCGTCGAGTTCTTCCGTTTACGGCATCTGCAAAAAGGTGCCTTTTTCGGAAGATTTCCATCTTACCCAGACGATCAGCCCCTATGCCGCGACGAAGATTGCCGGCGAATTTCTCTGTTCGACCTTTTCCCATCTGTACCAGATGCAGGTCGTTGCCCTTCGGTTCTTCACAGCTTACGGACCACGCCAGCGTCCGGATCTGGCGATTCACAAATTCACCCGCCGCATTCTCCGCGGCGAAGCGATAGACCAGTTTGGCGACGGCACCACTCGGCGCGATTACACTTACATCGACGACATCATCCAAGGAGTGATGGCTGCGCTGAGATATAACGCGACGCCGTTTGAGATTTTCAATCTTGGGGAAAACGAGACCGTCCAACTGAAAGAGTTAATCGCTGAAATCGAATTAGTGGTCGGTAAAAAAGCAAAGATTAATCGGCTGCCAGAGCAAGCCGGCGATGTCCCGGTGACCTGTGCCGACATTTCCAAGGCAGCCCGGCTATTAAATTATCGGCCGACCACTAAACTGCGCGACGGGTTGCCGCGATTTATCAAATGGTTTCGGAAGACGCACCGAATATGAGTGAGTCGCTTCCTTTAGACCAACGCGCCTGCTTCGCTGCTGGTCAGGCTAAATCGGGCACAACTTTGCTGATAGCGTTGCTTGACGGTCATCCCCAGCTGCTGGTCCTGCCCGAGGAGACGGCCTATTTCCCCACGGCTCTTAACAAGTACGGCCGAGCTGGGCGGCGGGCCCAGGTTGATTATTTAACGAAACAGGCGCTCTCACGGGTGCTTTTCGGTGGAGCTCCGGAATGGGAGAAAGTCGATTATAACCATTTTCCAACGACCGAATTTCGCGATCGTTTCGAAGGAGCGGCATTTCACCCGAAAAACGCAAAGAAGGACCTCCTCGTGATCATGGTGGAAGCTTATGCGGCCACTTTGGGACGCCCGCTCGATTCGATCGCTCGCTGGATCGAGAAAACCCCGGCCAATCGTCGTTTCATTCCACAGATTCTTGAGCGTTTTCCCAATTCAAAGATTCTGCTCACGATCCGCGATCCGCGAGCTGTCCTGGCGGCGCAGATCGCGCTCGAGAGAACGCGAAAAACACGACAATTCTCTGCCTATTACTGTGTATCTCACTGGCTGCAGGCGGCCCGTTTGGGGTTGCGGGCTGAAGCTGGTGAGATCCCAGCCATCTTGACACGCTACGAGGATTTGGTTGCTGACCCGGCGCTGGCGATGGCTCGCGTGTGCGAGTACCTCGGTATTCGCTTCGAGCGAGAAGTCGTCCTCACCCCAACCAAAGCGGGGAAGGTGTGGCCGGGCAATTCGGCTACGGCACGCGATTTCACAACAATCAGTTCCGAGCGAGCGCGAAGCTGGGAGGGCGAGCTAACACCTGAAGAGATCGGCTGGGTCGAATGGCATTGCCGGGAATTAATGCCGCATTTCGGCTATGAACCTCGATTAACGTCGCGGCGGTTCGCCTCGCATTGGGCGAGGCCGGTTCGCCAGGAGCGTCCAAAGCAGTATATCAAGTCACGCTACTATTCTATTCGCGACAAACTGCTCGGCCCGCGTAACAAATAGCGGTCGCTTGCAATAACGCTTTGGCCGCCGATAGTGCGGCGTTAACGATGTCGGGGATCTTCAATTTTCCACATCCGCCTTTAACAATCAGATTTTTGGAAATATGATGCGAGTTTTCGCATTTTTTCTGGTTCGTTTGCATAATGCGGCGGCATGTCGAGTGAGCTATTTCCGGCAAGACGGGGCGGAGTTTCCGGCGGCGTCGCCGATTCCTGGTAAACGCGAGCGAACCTCATTGGGTTCGCACGCCGCAGGCCGTGCATCTATCGATGCGCTCCGCCCGCCAAATCATTGGGTAAATACTGAGGACAAATATGAAATCTCAATCATCCGGGAGAAGCTCTCGCGTTGGGCGCGGGCGTTCCCGACGCAGGAGCGGAGACGCGCGGTCGCGTCACTCGCGTTCGGCGCCAAAGGCCGCGCCGAAGAAAGGTCTCTGGTCAAAGATCGTCGCTTTTTTTGGCGACGGAAAAAGCACGAGAAAGGCAGCGGCTCGCAATGGCTCACAGCCGCAGCGGGAGCAATCGCCTCGGGTTCCCCGTAAACCCGAGAGCGTCGAAGTTACTTCCCCGCGTCTCTACGTGGGCAATCTCTCATTCGATGCGACGGAGAGCGATCTGTTCGAGCTCTTCAACGGGGTTGGTCAGGTTCAGAACGCCGAGGTTGTCAGCTATAAGCATAATCAGCGTTCCAAAGGTTTCGCTTTCGTACAAATGCACACGGTCGAAGAAGCCAAGCGCGCAGTGGCGGAACTTCACGACAAGGAGTTTCTCGGCCGCAAGCTCGTTGTGAGCGGGGCAAAATCGAGCGAACACGCGCGAAACTGATTCGTTTCATCAATCGGGAGATGTAGCGGCATGGCTGCTCGTCTCCCGATTTTTTTATGCAGGGCGTTTTCTTTATCGTAGGCCCTACCGCCGTCGGTAAATCGGCGATGGCCGCAGAAGTGGCTGAGCAGCTCGACGCCGAGATCGTTAACGCGGACGCATTTCAGATTTATCGCGGCCTGGACGTTCTGACCGGTAAACCTGAAGCAAGGACGCAACAGCGTGCGCCACATCATTTACTCG
>QHNB01000167.1 GCA_003217965.1 Verrucomicrobiota bacterium
AGAATTGGCAAGACTTGATCGATTTCGAAATCGTGCCCGTCCGCACGTCGGCCGAAACGGCCCGGATCGTTGCCTCCGCTAATTAGTCTCACCTACTTAATTACCGGGCGCACTTGCTCGTCTTTCGCGAGATATTCCTCCCGCGGCGGGCTGAACGTATCGAGAACGCATGTCTCCTCGACCGTTTCCACCCCGTGCGGCACGTTGCTCCCGAGGTAAAAAGAATCGCCGGTCGTAAGTTCGTGCGGAATTTCTTCGACCAACAACTTCATCCGGCCTGACAGGATGTGTACGATCTGCTCCTGCGCATGTTTGTGTTCAGGCATCCGGCTCCCGGCATCTAAATGCGCAATCATCTGATACATGGTGCGACCATGGGTAAGGGTTTGGCGACGGATTCCGGGGCAGATTTCAATCCAGGGATTTTTCATAACTTCTTTCATGTGAAATCATCTCCAACGCTCATGCAATGCGATGCTCGAACCAACCCACGTTTTATCTTTGTTAAAATCCACACCCATCATTTTGCCCTGACTCATGCGCACAAGATTGTTCACCAGCATCGGCTCGCCATCATTTGGCCAAACAAACATCATCCGGATTTCCGCTTTTGATTTTTGACCATCCTGGGTCGGCACGAACTCGGCATATTGAACCTTTTTTTGCAGAATCCATTCGTGCGGCTTGCTTAACACAGCTAGTTTTTCGCCCGTTGGTTCCATGTCCACACCTAAACCGGCGAAGGAATAGAGCGGTTTCAGAACGTAATCTCGGAGGGGCTCGCCCGAGGGAAATTCATCTGCGAAGTAAGCTGCTGATGTGTGCTCGGTTTTAAGAAAAGGGAGGGAATGCTTGCTGATCCGGAAATACCAATTCGGATGGCCGACCCAAACGACGTCCAATTCATCCTGAAAGCGAAAACGCAACGGCAGATCCGGCCGGCGCAATAGCTCGTCAAAAATGACCCGGTTGTAGATCCGCTCTATCTGAATCTCATGTCCATTCTGGCGATAAAATAATTGCCGTCCATGTTTAATAATGTCGGTCACGCTGACCGATCGGATGCCGAGCAATGACTCGGTGCAGGCAAAATCAATTCGGGTCTTCTGTTTCTCAGGCTCAATCTCCAGGAGGATCACATTCTCCGGCGCCGAATCGGCCATGACCGTGGTCCGCAGAACTTTGATGTAGTCATCATCTCGCATTCCACCGAAGGACGACGTCCAGTTCTGCGGGATGGCAGGATAAGCGTGCCGCAGACAACCGAGAAGCAACAGTTGAAATCCAAACAGGCTCGGGAAAGCCTGAAGTTCGATTAGGCGCGGAACGAGGCGTGTTCCTTCAGCGCAAATCCCGAAGTCCACCACCACAAAGTTTGGATGCGACGCCTCATTGGGAACTTTTAATCCTTCTGGAATCGCATTGCGGGCGTGCTGGCTGAAGGCTGAGGTCCGCGTTTGCGCGACGATTTCGTTGGCCGCTCGGACGACTTCATCCCTGAATTCGCTTGTCAGAAACATGGGCGTTTCCGAAAGCCGAAAATCGGCCGGCCATTTCGTCGATTCATTTACGCAACGCAATAGCGCCGCGTATTTTTCCGCAGTGAAATCGGCGTTGAACTTCTGGCGCAGCTCAGGATGCACAGCTAATCAACTCGCCTTGCGACCACGATTTCGGCTTCTGTCATGTCGAGCGGAGTCGAGACATCTCTCAACGGATTTTGATGAACAATAAGAGAGTCCTCGACTTCGCTCGGAATGACAGAACAAAAATCACGGTGCGATCGCCTGAGCATCGTGCTTGCAAAAACGCTCGAAGCAGCGATGACCACAAAGCCACGGCGCGGCCGAAGCCTACCGCCGGCGTTCAGATCAGAAACTTGCCGCGCTGCATCACCTGTTCGCCATCGAACCAGATGTCAAAGTCGCGCCCTACACAATCAATGTGCGTTTTCGATTTCCAATTCGCCCCGGTGTGCTCGGCGTAGGGATGACCGAACGCGATATGCACGCCGGGAATCTTTTCATCCTGCAAAATATTGCCGATGACTCGAGTACAGGCGGTGTTCGTTCCAATGGCGAATTCGCCGACGCGATTGCTGTTTTCATCCGTGCTGGTGTAAGCCTGGAATTCGGCGAGCAGTTCTTTGTTGTTGCAGCGCAAATCGACGATCCGATTCTCTTTCACTTCGATGACAATGGGCATCTTGTGCAAATCGCCATACTTTTGACAGAGATAATCTCCGACTACGCCGTCTACCACGAAGGTGCCGTTTGTGTTTGCTGGTGAAGTAAAAATTTCTCCGCCGGGCAGATTGCCCCATTTTTCCGCCGTGATAATTCCGCTCGTCTTCAACCATTTCAATTTGGGCGAAAACTCCGCTTCGAACTCCGTCCCGTGCAATGTGCGGCAAGTGATGTGTTCCGCCACGCGGGCACGCTCGATCAGTCGCTGGCTCAAAGCATCAATCGCGCGAAAATCCGCTCGCATTCCTTCAAGCATGATCTGGCGATTAATGTTAACCATGTGTGCGTGCCGGATGTGGCGCCTGTTCACGACATCACTCGCTTGCATGCGTGATCCGAGTTCGCTGGGCTGAGTCTGCGCGGCGAAAATCGAAACTTGGGAATGCGCCAAGTCATCGAGCACGACCTGCGGCATGCGTTTCAGCGGGCGCTCGCCGTAATTTTCGAGAATAAAGACTGCGTATTCCGCCCCCACCTCCTCGACCTCGGCCTGCAATGCTGCCGCGATCTCCGGTCAGGCATAATCGGCAAGCGTTCATCATGTCTCAGAAAACGTCGTGATCAACTGGTCTCAGAAATGCGCGTGTAAGCAGGTCTGACCTCGTAGACCGGCAACGCCTTCGCGGACGATGATGGGCAACATGCCGAGTGCAGCGACTGGATCGGCCCACCACCACCCGAGCGTGGCGTTCAGCGCGAGGCCGACAAGCAGAATAACCGAGAGATAGGCGCAGATGTCGCTCTGATGAGAATCGGCGTGCAGTGCGTCACTCCCGAGCCGAGCAGCGACGCGGCGTTTGGTTCGTGCAAGCGCCGGCATCACGATGACGCATGCGGCCGCATAAATTATTCCGAGGTAAGTTGCCTTGGGTGCCTCGTGCTTCAGCAAATCGACGGAGGCATCTATCGCGATGTAGGCCGCTAGTGCGAAAAAGCATCCTCCGACCAGGCGATGAGCAAGCTTCTCCCGTTCATCTGAACTGGCCGCCAGGCGCCAGAGCAGCACGCAACTCGATGCCACTTCGATGACCGAGTCAGCGGCGAATCCGATCAGCGCCACGCTTCCGGCAAGAAGGCCAATGGTGATGCCGATGATCGCTTCTAGCGATGTCCAGGCGATGCTCAAATACTCGACACGGCGACCAGCCCGCGTGCAAAGAACGCGGTCCGGCCTGGCAGCATTGATTGCAACTTTCGGCATCACGTTCCAACGATACTACGATTATCCTACCGCAGAACGCTGAAAGGATTTCACGCCAGACATTCGCGAAGTTGCCGCGACGATGTCCGGAAATAAATCGCGGGTTCGATTTCCGCTTTCGTCATGTTACTTTCGCGCTCAGAGCGCGCCACTACTGACTCGCCCGTTTCAACTCAGCAAGCTTTTCCTCGGCCCGGCGAACGGCAGATTTTCCACCGCTGCCAAGCGCGAGCAGTTTCTGCTGACGCGCAAGATTAATGGCAGCGGCATCCAGCTCGGCTTTCTTCTGATTCGCCGACGCTATTTCCGCGGCTTGCTTCGCCTGGGTCAGCTGCATCTGGGCAAGGTCTAGCTCCGTTCGCGCGATTTCCCCGGCGCTGAACTGTTGCTGTTTTTGATCGACCTGGAGTTGGGCGGTCGCCAGTCGGGCCTGCGCAAGCTCGGCTTCTAATTTTACTACCCGCATGGCCCGGTTTTCTGCTTCCAACTTTGCCAGCACACCCATTTTGAAGAGCCGCTCCGCAGCTGCTGCATTCTCTTTAGCCCGCATCAGCTTGCGCTCGAGCTGCCCAAGATCGGACGCAGGCTGGCTCTTAATCGATTCTTCCGGAACGAGATTTCCAGGCAAAATAGGCGGCTCGACTTCGGCCGGATTCGGTTCAGCGTTCTTGGGCAAATCCTCGGCACACAGGCGAGCCAGAGCGATCATCGTCAACGCAAAAAGCGTCGCGGCCTTCACGATTGAAATATAATCCCATGAACGCGCCCAGCCAACGCCCTCGTCTCGTCCCAGTCGCTCAAGAAGGGACGGGCTGTTTGCGCTTCGGATCGAGGAAAGCCCAGATTATGGCAATGAACCAACCGACGAGGAAAATCGGGGTCCCTAAAAGATCAACCAACCAAACACCGAGGAAATAGGAGTGATTGCGATGAGCCGCAATGATCGCAGGCA
Organism: Verrucomicrobiota bacterium; assembly: GCA_003217965.1. Classification (GTDB taxonomy): domain Bacteria; phylum Verrucomicrobiota; class Verrucomicrobiia; order Chthoniobacterales; family UBA10450; genus AV69. The sequence goes on from QHNB01000167.1 coordinate 4,400, forward strand.
GCATATAAAGAAAAATTAAGACTGCGAAATAAAACGGGAGGATTTTGTCCCGCTCGCTCGCATAGTTGCCGGTTGTGAATGCCCACCAATCCAGCGCCCAAAAGAATACCACCGGAACATAAGCAAAAAGTTTTTTGGTGGTTATTGTCATGGCGCCCGCAGCAAATTTGTCAGCCGATCGGCAGTTCAATCATTCGCTTCGGTCGCGTCGAGATCGCGCAGTAGTTGCCGCTGCAAATGACGCCGTGCTGACTTCTTGATTGCGCGCCTTTCCGCGGCGACTTGCTGCTTCTCAGCCTGTCTTTGCTGCCGATTTTTCTGTCGCGTCTTCTCGGGTGCGACGTGTTCGATCCGCGGGCGATGCTCGCCTACCTTGCGCTCGCCTGGTTTCGCGTACGGATCCATAACTAAACCTAGGCTTTGTCTCCACTGCTACTACGCAAGAGCTCCATCTTTTTGCGATAGACGGACTGCTCCGTCGGCGGCAAGTGCGGCAACGCGTCCGATAGAAGGGCGTAAGCCTGAGCCCGAGTAATCAAAGCCTCGCGTGACTTGTCCTGGTCTTCTTGAACCGCCGAAGCTTGCATGAGCAATTCTGCCAAAATCACAGCGCGGACGTATCGCAGAGCCCCGCCGGGCTCCAGCAACTGCAGTAATGTTTCTGGCGACGACCTGCGCACAATCTCGAGCGGAATTCCGACATGATCCTGACAAGCGCCGGCGATCTGCTCGATGGCTTCTCTGTTCCGGCCTGCTTTTCGCAATGCCAGAATCGCCGCGAGCATCTGCGCGATCTGCTCGATCATTCGCAAAAAATAATCCTGCGGCATGGCAATCTAATCGCCGGTCGGAACGATGGCTTCGCCTTCAACCATCAAAATCACGGTGCGCTCCGGGGCCCGTGTCCGATGTCGAATACCTCGGGGGACGACAAATCCTTGCTGCGGCCCGAGCTCCACCGTCCGATCTTCCAAATCAATAATGAATAGTCCTTCCACAACATAGAAGAATTCATCGAGATCGTCGTGTTTGTGCCAATGATATTCACCTTTCACCACACCAAGACGGACAACCGACTCGTTTACGCGACACAATGTCTGGTTGAACCAGGGATGGCTGACTGCGCTAATGACCTCCGGTAGATCAATTACCTGCAAGTGGTCATAGCGAACGTCGAGGTGCGTTTCGTAAGAATAAGACTCGGTTTCGGCCATAGACGAACCTAGAGCAGCGGCCACTGATTGGCCATTGATCTCGCGAGCGTTACATAGCGTCAAATACTGCTTCGCCGACAGCTGCCGATCGGCCGAGGTCGGACCGGAGTAGTCGCGACGCGGGTCAGGCCGAACGGAAAATTTGGGACGTCATAAGGTGTGTCGCCACCGCGGCAGTTCCGGTTCCGGGGCCGCCGTTGGACTGTGAATTTCTCCAGAATGAAGGAACAGATGTCCAGGTAGGAACACAGGCTTGAAGCCTGTGCAGCGCACAGACGTCGACGTCTGTGTTCCGCGTTGCTATAGGAGAGGCGGTTGTCGTTCCGAGCAATCCGCTAAAAGGAACCCCCGCACGCTGATGAGGTGGGCTCGCAAGCAGAAAGCCCGCTTCATCCGCTGTCGTCAACGATCTTCACATCGTCGACTTTCCACAGACCGTTTTCTTTGATAAGCCCGACATTGAAGATTTGCTTGCCGATCAATCGACCCGTTAGCGTGACGCGGGCGGTTGCCGCCCCACCGTGTATTTTGACCTGTTCGATCGCGATTTTAGAATGCCAATCCTGATCGAACTGCTGAGGATCGAGCAATGCACTGCCATCGAATCCGTTCGAGCTTAAACGCAGATTGTCGATGCTGGTAAACATGCGTTCGCTTAAGAATTGTTTTAATTCGGTGCGACGTTCAGTCAACGGATTCACATTATTCTTCAATTCACGTACGTACCATCCGTACAAGTTCCGGATTGTCTCTTCCGGACCTGGCGTGCCGGCGCAGCCGGATAAGCTCAGGCTGCCGATGGCGCAGATGATGAGGACACGGTTTTCAAACCAAAATCGCTGCCATGAAATGTCTCGACTTGGCGTCGGCATTGGATGGATGAGATCGCCACTACTCGAAATTCACTTCATCGATTTTCCAGGCGCCGTTTTCCTGGACAAGTTTAACCTTGAATTCTCGGTCACCCCGTTGACGGCCAGTGAGAATAACGCTTAGCCGCGCAATGCGCCCAATGTAGAGGTTTCCTATAGCGACGTTTTTTTCCCATTCTGGATCAATCTCGCGCATATTAAAGAATGGATCGAGTTCTACTCCTCCAGCGGACTTGTGCCGATCGTCGATCTCAGTGAGCAACCGCTCCGTAACGAACTTCCGCATCTCCGGGCGCTTTTGATTGAGTGGTTTGGCACCATTTAAGACCTCATGCACGTACCAACCATAAAAGGTACGAACGGCGTCAGCTGGCGTGTTACCCGCGCTATAGACCTGAGCTGGAATTAATAGCGAAATGACAAGCGCAAATATAGTCTTCAATGTAGTCACGGAATGCATCCATCTCGGACGAATCTGTTATTTCACCACTCTGATCGTCCAAAAGTCCGCCGCTAGGTTGTCGTCGGTCAAATAAGAATAGGGAATGGTGAAATAGCCGCGTATTCCCCAGTTCGTTCCCCAAGAATTACGGCAAACGAACCATCGCTGAGTGTCATCGTAGCCCACGGCGCAGACAGCGTGACCGCCGAGGACTCGCTCGCGCGTGTTCGGCATCTGGGCATGGCCGGTGCGGGCGACTTCGACTGTTTCGAAGCTTTCGTAAACGGTAAATCCGAATACGAAGGGATAGCCCGAGGCAAGGCAACCTTGCATTTGCGACACACTTTGGACCAGACGTTGGTAGGTTACGGCAGTATGTTTGGCCGCCTCCGTGTAGCAAGTTGTCGTCGGGCGTGACCTAAACTTGGTTATAATATAGGGCCACATCGGTTCGGGACAGGCTCCTTGGTTCGCAACCGTTTTAATTCCATCCCGGATCATCGCACCGCTGTCGGAATTGGTGGTACCTTCAAGAACGCGTTCGTTGTAATAAATAAAGAGGCGAGAAGGGAGAAAGATTTGGGATAAGCCCTGCTTCATTTGGTCGAACTCAATCGCGCCTCCGATGGCGTTGGCAGTGCAGCTGCCGAGTTGTCCCTGGTCATAAATCGGTGGGCATTGCCGACGCAGATCGACTCGAGTCGGCAAAGCACGGAGCATTGCCACAGGCGCGGCATAAAGGAAATCGCGGTGATCGGGCAGATCAGGGATCCAGCCAAAACCTTTTCCTGATCGTTTGCTTCTCCTGGAAGACGATGTTTTGCGCGACTTAGAGTTGCCAGCCATGGCGATGAACCTAACGAACCGTGAAACAGGTTGTCGAGAACGGTGACGGCATCATTCTTCTCCGCTGAGGCTATTGCAGGGGATGCGGGAATAGTGAGACGGTGCAAGCTCATCTTCGTTTTGGCGGGATTTTTCAAAAAAAGACGGCGACTTTGGTGTGCCGGTGCGAAATCTGGGTGAGTCTCACCCCACTATTGGGAAACGGCCTCATTCCTGGATCGGCTACGCGACACCGGCGGATTCAATAATCCGATGTTCCGATCGCGGCGCCGATCCAGCTAGCCGCCCTTCCGTTACTGCAATTCGAAAAACTCTCGCGCCGGTGACTACGTCTGTCGTTTTTTAGCTCGTACCGAGCATTACTCTTCAAAAACCCTTTTGATTTCGCCCACTTTGCGTTGAAGCTTCCCGCCGACTCGCTCGGATGTTCCGCGGTCTGCCAAATTTGGATTACCAATGGCGCGGCCGGCTTTCTCTTTGATTCTTCCCTTTGCCTCTCTGGCCCGCCCCTTCGCCCGATCCCTGGTGCTCGATTTCATCACCTAAGGAATCGCAACAGCGCCAAAAACGAGATGCGTT
>QHNB01000202.1 GCA_003217965.1 Verrucomicrobiota bacterium
CATTCGCGGATCACGTCAGCAAAGGCGGTGTCGATTTTAATCTCGAATTTGCGCTGTTCCCACGCTCGACGCGCGGCATGCGGCAGATGAAAACTATCGAGGGGAATAATCCCGCGAGGATCGGGTGAGAACCACTCGATCGAGTCGTCTTCCATTGCCATCGGGAAAACGCCGAGCCGATAACCATGGAGAAGAAGGTCGGACTCGATCATTGCTCCATTCTGTCTGCGGGCGGCACGCTCGCCACCGCCATTTTCTTGCAATGACCCGGGCTGTCCATATTCTAGGAAGATGAAGGCCCTGCTCCTCCTCGCAGCAGCGATTGCGGGCGGTTGCGCCGATCCGCTGGAGCGACACAGCACGGAAGAAGTAAGTTCGCAGTTGGAACGCGGAGTGACTGGTCAAGGGACAATCGGGCCAGAAAATCGTCTTCCAAATGATACCGCGAATGAACACGGGGTTCCTGAAAGTCATCCCTAGCGGCGTGAAAACCGCCGCGCGCCCAGCACATTCGAAAATTTTAATTCTCGATTTCGGATCGCAGTACACCCAAGTCATCGGACGGCGCATCCGTGAGTTACAGGTCTATTCCGAAATCCTTCCGTTTGATACCTTGGCAGCTGAGATCGCGAAGGCGAAGCCCAATGGAATCATTCTCTCCGGCGGGCCAGCGAGTGTTTACGACGAGGGAGCGCCGCAAATTGATCCGGATATTTTCAACCTCGGAGTTCCGATCCTGGGCATCTGCTACGGCCTCATGCTCATGGCCCATCATCTTGGCGGGGAAGTCAAGTTTACCGGTCGGCGCGAGTTCGGCGCGGGCACTCTTGAGGTCACGAACGGTTCACAGCTTTTCGAGGGGCTTGGCTCGCATGTGGACGTCTGGAATAGCCATGGTGATGAAGTGACTGCTCTGCCGAGCGGTTTCCGCGTCGCCGCATGCACCGCCAGCTCACCATTTGCTGCGGTTGAAGATCCGCAACGCCGACTCTACGGCTTGCAATTTCACCCGGAGGTAGCACACACGCCGCGCGGCCGCGAGATTCTGCAGAACTTCGTCTATCACATCTGCCGCTGCACGATGGATTGGACCATGAGCTCCTTCATCGAGGACGCCTGTGAACGTGTCCGCGCTCAAGTCGGCGATAATAAAGTGGTGCTTGGCCTTAGCGGCGGCGTTGATTCCTCGGTCGTTGCGGCTTTGTTGCACAGAGCGATCGGCGATCAGCTAACCTGCATTTTCGTCAATAATGGATTGCTTCGAGCCCGCGAAGAAGAGGTCGTACAGCGGGTCTTCGGAGAGAATTTTCACGTGAAGCTCAAATACGTCGATGCCTCTGACCGTTTTCTCTCCCTCCTGCGAGGAGTGATTGATCCAGAAGAGAAGCGCAAAATTATCGGCAACGAGTTCATCAAAGTTTTTCAACACGCGACGGAGGAGTTGCTGGCCGAGGATTGGAAAGATGGTGCCGGTGCCCATGGTGGTTACAAATTTCTTGCCCAGGGCACTCTCTATCCCGACGTCATCGAAAGTGTTGCCATTGGTGGCAACCCTGCCCAGGTAATTAAGACTCATCATAACGTCGGCGGTTTACCGGAAAAGATGCATTTCGAGCTGGTGGAGCCGGTCCGACAACTCTTTAAGGACGAAGTTCGTCAAGTCGGACTACAGCTTGGTTTGCCCAAAGAAATCGTCTATCGCCAGCCTTTTCCCGGTCCTGGCCTCGCTGTCCGCATTCTAGGCGAAGTCACGCCGGAGCGAGTGCGAATCTTGCGCGATACCGACACGATCGTGCAGAGCGAAATGGAAGCGAGCGACTGGTATTATCGCGTCTGGCAATCGTTCGCCGTACTCCTTCCCATTCAAAGCGTCGGTGTGATGGGCGATCAGCGCACCTATGAATACACGATTGCGTTACGAGTAGTCGAAAGCCAGGATGGCATGACGGCGGATTGGGTGCGTCTTCCTTACGAACTGCTCGGCCGAATTTCCAACCGGATCGTCAACGAAGTAAAAGGCGTGAATCGCGTCGTCTACGATATTTCGACTAAGCCACCCAGTACCATCGAGTGGGAATGAGGCAATGGCCGATTTCAGATTGTCGATTTGAAATCCACGCCATGCGCGGTCAAGAATCTTAGTCTGCCCTGGAAAAGATCTTGTCGCTTTGGGTTTGTGGCCTAATCCGCCTTACCCCGAGGCGAAATTTAAAATCAGATTGGTAGGGCGAGACTTCGTCGAGCCGATGAATCGCTGTGGCGATGGTCGCTCTTTGATGCCGGCGCGCTAAAACTCGGCTGCGCTTGAGCTGCGGCAGGTGGCCGCCGGTTTCAACACTCACAGGAGCTATGAGATGCCAGACTGCCAACGTCGTCTTTTGGGCTTCCGCCGATGCCGAAATTTTGCTCATTTTTGGTTGCTCTGGAAACTAATAATACTAAATTAGTTTCTATCGTATTACCTGAGGCGTCCTCGATGAAACGGAAACAGAAATCACGGAAAAAGACTCGAACGGCTGACCCGGTTCGCCAGCGGATCGTGGACGCGGCCCGGACACACTTTTTGAGTCACGGATTCCGCCGGGTGACCATGGACGATCTGGCCGTTGAACTGGCCATCAGTAAGAAGACGCTCTACCGATATTTTCCGAGCAAGACGTCGCTGCTTGAGGACGTGCTTGCCCATAAATTCGCCACTGTTAGTGCGGCCTTGGAAGAAGCGGCGCGCGAGCATGCGCGCGATTTTTCCAGCGTACTGCATGGGCTACTCGCTACCGCCCAACGGGAACTAGACGAGATCAAACCGCCCTTCGTCCGCGACATGCGCCAGAAGGCCCCACACGTGTTCAAGATGGTGGAACGCCGCCGGGCCGAGTTGATTCAGCGGCATTTCGGAAAATTGTTCGCGGAAGGACAACGCGCCGGAAGAGTGCGCAAAGATATACCGGCTAAACTGATCATCGAGATACTGCTCGGCGCCGTTCAGGCGATCATGAATCCGCCGAAAATCGAAGAACTCGGCCTCACTCCGAAAGGCGGATTCATCGCCATCACTAAAGTTGTCCTCGAAGGCGCGCTTTTACCGGACCGGCGCGCATGATTGCATTTCTTTACGCCAAAACACGACCCTCGGTTCGCGTTCTTGGAACAGGGCTGATGATCTTGTTCGTCGCGAGTTGCGGCCATTCCGCAAACGATCGCTTTCAAGGCTACGTCGAAGGCGAATTTGTTTATGTCGCCTCCCCGCTCGCCGGGACTTTGGAATCGCTCCAGGTTCAGCGCGGACAACAGGTCAAGGCTGGCGATCCTCTTTTTGCCTTGGACGAGACGATGGAGAGAGCGGCGCGCGATCAGGCCAAGGCACAACTGGTTTTGTCCGAAGCAGAATATGCCCGGCAGGAAAAACTTTTGCGCACCGGACCAGCGGCCCAGCAAGATTTCGACCGCGCTCGCTCGACCCGCGACCAAGATCGACAACGTCTTAGACAGGCGGAATGGAATTTGGAGCAGAAGAAACAAACGGCCCCGCAAACCGGTTTGGTTTATGACACACTTTTCCGACAAGGGGAGTGGGTCGCCGCCGGCAAACCGGTCGTTGTGCTTCTACCACCGCAAAACATCAAGGTGCGTGCATTTGTACCGGAAACACGAGTTGGCTCGATCCATTACGCAGACACCGCGCAAGTAACCGTGGACGGCGTAAGAGACCCTTTCCTGGGACGAGTGAGCTACATCTCGCCTCGCGCGGAATACACGCCGCCGGTCATCTACAGTCGCGAGAGCCGGGCAAAGCTGGTGTTCATGGTTGAATCGGTGTTCGATCCGCAGGTCGCCGCCAATCTGCATCCCGGTCAACCGGTGGACGTGGAATTCAAATCCAAATGAAAAACGGTCAAGCAATCATCGAGGTGCATGGAATGACGAAGCGGTTCGGTGAGCTGATCGCGGTCGATCATGTCAATCTAACGGTGCGGGCTGGGGAAATTTATGGATTTCTCGGCCCCAACGGCAGCGGCAAGACCACGTTTTTGCGCATGCTTTGCGGATTGCTCCGGGCCGATGAAGGAAGCGGCCAGGTCCTGGGTCATGATGTGATTGCCGAGAGCGAAGCGATTAAACGCGAAGTCGGCTACATGACGCAGCGATTTAGTTTTTGGGAGGATTTAAGCATTGAGGAAAATCTCGATTTTGTCGCGCGCATGTACGGTGTGAAGAACCGGCGGCAAACCGTGCGTGATAGCGTCCAGGAACTCGGGTTAGCCGAACGTAAGCAGCAACTGGCAGGCGAGCTTTCCGGTGGATGGAAACAGCGTCTCGCGCTCGCGGCTTGCCTCATTCATCGTCCAAAATTGTTATTGCTAGATGAGCCGACGGCGGGCGTCGATCCCAAAGCACGGCGTGATTTCTGGGAAGAAATTCATCAACTCGCGGCGCAGGGACTTACCTTCCTTATTACTACACACTACATGGATGAAGCCGAACGCTGCCAGCGGCTGGCTTACATTTCCAAAGGCAAATTGCTCGCCGACGGCACCCTCGAGGAGGTCATCTCGCACGTCGGGTTAACGACTTGGTCGGTGCGTGGACCGGACTTGACGCAATTGGCTGAACAGCTCCGCGAAACTCACGGCGTGCAGCAAGCAGTTGCCTTTGGCAATTCATTACACGTGAGCAGCAACAATGCAGCCGAACTTGAGCGCGCCATCGCGCCGTTCCGCCATGAGCCTTACGACTGGCAGAAAATTCCGTCAGGTTTGGAAGACGCCTTCATCGGTTTGATGGAGGAGAGCAAACCATGAATAGACATCCCAAGTTTTCGTTCGAACGCCTGCGCGGCATTATTTCGAAGGAATTCATGCAAATGCGGCGTGACCGTCTCACCTTCGCCATGATGCTTGGCATTCCGCTGATTCAACTTACTCTATTCGGTTACGCCATTAATTCCGACCCGCGGCATCTGCCCGCCGCAGTGCTTCTGGCCGACCAAGGCGCGCAGGGACGGACGCTGCTCTATGCCATGAAGAACAGCACTTATTTTGACTTTGTTCGGCAAGTGAAAACCGAAACCGAAGGGCACGATTTGCTCGCGCGCGGTCAGGTTCAGTTTGTGATCAACATTCCCGAAAATTTCACCCGCGATTTTTTGCGGGGAGATCGCCCGTCTCTCTTGGTCGAGGCAGATGCAACTGATCCCGCTGCCACTGGAATCGCGCTCGGCTCGTTAGAACCACTCTTGGATTCAGCGTTGCAAAATGATTTGAAGGGACCGCTTGGATCGCTCAGCGCAACCAGCGGGCCGATTGATCTTCGAGTACACGCGCTCTACAACCCGGAAGTTGTCACCCAGTACAACATCGTGCCCGGTCTGATGGGGGTGATTTTAACCATGACGATGGTCATGATTACGGGCCTGGCCATTACCCGGGAGCGCGAGCGCGGCACGATGGAAAATCTTCTTTCGATGCCGACCCGTCCGAGTGAGGTCCTGATCGGAAAGATTGTGCCTTATATTCTTGTCGGCTACATCCAAGTCGCGGTGATTCTGATCGCGGCTTCACTTCTCTTTCATGTGCCGATGCAGGGCAGCGTTCTTCTTTTACTACTGGTCGCGCTGGTCTTCATCGTCGCGAACCTGGCCATGGGAATCACCT